>JBIIVF010000168.1:0-4828 GCA_044339595.1 Bacteroidia bacterium | reverse complement strand
ATTAGATAATTTACTTTCACGCCTTGATATGCAATCCACACGAGGTGAAGAAAAGACAATCCTCCCAACAACCGGGTTAAATACAAAAAAGGCGAACCGTGGTTCGCCTTGTATTTTGAATTCGGACAGAAGTCCGAAAGGATTATTGATCGTTTGTTAGGCTTGAGCCTGAACAGAAACAGTAGATTTCTCGTCTCTGCCTTTTTTGAAAACAACCACACCATCCGTTAAAGCATACAACGTGTGATCTTTACCGATCCCTACATTGTTTCCCGGATGATGACGGGTTCCTCTTTGTCTTACCAAGATATTTCCGGCAATGGCTGTTTGTCCGCCGAAAATCTTAACACCCAATCGCTTGCTATGCGACTCTCTTCCGTTTTTGGAACTACCTGCTCCTTTTTTGTGTGCCATTTCAGTTTATAATTAACCTTTGATTTCTTCAATTTTGATTTTGGTAAAACACTGTCTGTGACCGTTTTTTACCCTGTAACCTTTTCTGCGCTTCTTTTTGAAAACAATCACTTTGTCACCTTTCAAATGACCCAGCACTGTTGCAGAAACCTTGGCCCCACTTAAATTGGGAGCACCTACTTTTACTTTGCCATCTTCGTCAATCAACAATACTTTGTCGAATTCAACTTTGGCGCCAACCTCGTTCTGTAACTGATGAACAAATACATTTTGCTCTTTCTCTACTTTGAACTGCTGACCAGCTATGTCAACTATTGCGTACATTATTTCGTTTTTTAAGGGCTGCAAAGATAATGAAGATTTATAAAATTCCCTATCAATCTTTCCTTTTTTCAGACATTTGAATGTACATATTTTCTCCTTACGGATCAAATGTAAGCTATCTTGTTGAATTTCAATATTTTAAATGCGTTCAATTTATCAGACAAGCAATTATCTTCCTCTTTTTTTTAAGGAATTTTGTATTTCGAGCAGAAAGTTCCTATTTTTGCAGCCCTAAAATTATCATCCATGAACGCCATTCAAAAAGTAGAAGCCGCATTCGTAAATCCGAACATTCCGGTGTTTGCAGCAGGTGACACGGTTACCGTTCACTATAAAATTAAAGAAGGAACAAAAGAAAGAATTCAGTTGTTTCAAGGAGTTGTTTTGCAAAGAAGAAACGGAGGTCTAGATGAGACTTTTACAGTAAGAAAAATTTCTTCAGGAATTGGTGTTGAGCGTATTTTCCCGGTTCACAGCCCTAACATTGACAAAATTGAGGTCAACAGAAGAGGTAAAGTGCGTCGTGCGAGAATTTTCTATCTGAGAACAAAATCAGGTAAACAAGGAAGAGTTAAAGAAAAAAGAGGGTAATTATCCCTTATATATTGGAAAGCCTCTCGTACTGCGGGAGGCTTTTTTTATTTTTGTGCCTTAAAGATTAACGAAAAAACATTCATGACAATTTCGAGCAAATATGAACCCGGTCAGATAGAAGAAAAATGGTATCAAAGCTGGTTAGAACACGAATTGTTCCGATCCGTGCCTGATGAGCGCGAAGCCTATACCATTGTTATTCCTCCACCAAACGTTACCGGTGTGCTCCACATGGGGCACATGCTCAACAACACCATTCAAGATGTTTTGATCCGTCGCGCCCGCTTGTTAGGGAAAAATGCCTGCTGGGTTCCGGGCACCGATCATGCTTCCATTGCTACAGAAGCCAAAGTGGTTGCCTGGCTAAAAGAACAGGGATTAGACAAAAAGACCATTGGAAGGGATGCCTTTTTAAAATATGCCTTCGAATGGAAAGATAAATATGGGGGCATCATTCTGAATCAACTTCAGAAATTGGGCTGTTCTTGCGATTGGGATAGAACCCGCTTTACCATGGAACCCGCTTTATCGGAGGCGGTGATCAAAGTCTTTGTTGATATGTACAACGAAGGCCTCATATATAAAGGGGCCCGAATGGTGAATTGGGATCCAACGGGAATGACCGCTTTGAGCGACGAAGAAGTAATCTATAAAGAATCGGATACCCCATTATATTACGTTAAATACCAAATTTCAGAGGGAGACACCTACATCAGCATCGCTACTACCCGACCGGAAACCATCATGGGTGATACCGCTATCTGTGTACATCCGGATGATAAACGTTATCAGCATCTCATCGGAAAACATTGCGTAGTGCCTTTGGTAAACCGCACCATTCCCATTATTGCGGATACCTATGTTGAAATGGATTTTGGAACGGGTGCGCTAAAGGTAACCCCGGCGCATGATCTAAACGATTACCAACTGGGACAAAAACATCAACTCGACACCATCGATGTATTGAATGACAACGGCACTATGAGCGCTGCCTCTGTGTTTTATGAAGGCATGGATCGTTTTGCTGCCCGCAAAAGGGTGGTATTGGAACTCGAAGAAAGCGGCCATCTGATCAAGCAAGAGATCATCAAGAATAAAATTGGACTCAGCGAGCGAACTCAAGCGGTGATTGAGCCCAGAATATCGGCCCAATGGTTTGTAGACATGAAAAAGTTCATGGAAAAGAACCCTGAAGTGCTCGATTCTGTGATGAACGATGAGGTGCAGTTGCATCCGGCCAAGTATAAAAACACCTATCGCCACTGGATTGAGAACATCAAAGACTGGTGTATTTCGAGACAACTGTGGTGGGGGCATCGTATTCCGGCCTGGTATTTACCCGATGGCAGCTTTGTAGTGGCCGAAACATCGGAAACCGCCCTGATGCTGGCCAGGAAGAAAAATCCAAGCATCAACCTTTCTGACCTAACGCAGGATGAAGATGTACTCGATACCTGGTTCAGCAGCTGGTTGTGGCCCATATCTGTATTTGACGGATTTAAACCCGAAGGTCGCCGCGAACTGGATTACTACTACCCTACCAACGACGTAGTAACCGGTCCGGATATCATCTTTTTCTGGATAGCCAGAATGGTGATGGCGGGATACCAGTTTGAAGGCAAAAAACCTTTTTCAAACGTTTATTTTACAGGAATTGTGCGCGATAAGCAACGTCGTAAGATGTCGAAATCGCTGGGAAATTCGCCGGAGCCACTCGATCTCATGAGCCAATACGGTACTGATGGCGTTCGTTTAGGATTGCTGTTGAGTGCCCCTGCCGGAAACGATCTTTTGTTTGATGAAGCCTTGTGTGAGCAAGGCAGAAATTTTTGTAATAAGATCTGGAATGCCTATCGCTTGCTCGAAGGACTGCAGACCACCACCGACTCCGTTCCTTATTATGAAGAATATGGCGATAAAATTCAGCTTTGGATGGAATCGCGCATGGCTGAAGTGCAGCAGCAGATCGATCAATATTTTACCCAATATAGAATCAGCGATGCCCTGATGCAGTTATACAAGCTTATTTGGGACGATTTCTGCTCATGGTATCTCGAGATGATTAAACCACCCTATGGAGACCCCATTCCTGAAAAGATACTTAAAAAGTCCAAGAACGTGATGAGCGATTTGATGATCATGCTGCATCCTTTTACTCCCTTTATAACGGAAGAATTGTGGCAAAATCTGAATAATCATCCAAATATTGGTTTTATCAATCAACAATCCTGGCCTGATAAAGCGCCCACCTCCTTCGAATCAGCTTATTTTCAGCCTGCTATGCAACTCGTTTCTCAAGTACGTGCTTTTAGAAATGAAAAGAACATCAGCCCGAAAATACCGGCAACCATTTATTTACAAACCGGTGATTCCCAAAAATATATCGACTACAAAGGCGTTATTCAAAAGCTTTCCGGATCAATTGATATTCACTTTGACACCAAAGCAGCCGGATTTGTGGCCCTACTGGGCACCGATGAAGTGACTGTTACGTTTGAAGGGATTTCATTGACAGAGAAACAAGACCCAGCGCTATTAGAAGCTGAAATCCAGAGACTTGAGCAATTTTTATTGAGTGTTCAAAAGAAACTTGAAAATGAAAAATTTGTTCAAAATGCACAAGCAGAAGTAGTAGAAAGAGAGCGTCAAAAACTCCACGATACCGAACTCAAAATTCAGTCATTAAAGGCTGAATTGGCCCAAACCCTATGAAAAAGCTGCATTGGCTGATCGTTAAATCATTCTTAGGGCCCTTTGTGGCCACCTTTTTCATTTCACTTTTTTTGTTTCTGATGCAATTTTTGTGGAAATACATCGGAGATTTGGTGGGTAAAGGGCTTGAATGGTACATCATCCTTGAGTTTATCTTCTATTCAAGTGCCTATCTCATTCCCATGGCGCTTCCATTGGCCGTATTACTTTCGAGCATCATGACCTTCGGTAATCTGGGTGAACAATATGAACTTGTGGCCATCAAATCGGCCGGAATCTCCTTGATGCGCAGCATGCGACCGATGTTTGTTGTTTTAGGCATACTCGCCTTGGCAGCCTTTTACAGCACCAATATCCTTATACCCAAGGCCAATCTCAACTGGGGTGCACTTTTGTATGATGTGACCCACAAAAAGCCGGCATTCAATATACAAGATGGTGTTTTCTTTAAAGAGATTGAAGGATATGCCATACGGGTTGGAAAGAAACATGATGACAATCAAACCATTGAAAATATTCTGATTTATGCCGGCACTGAATACCGCGGAAACTACGATGTAATCCTTGCCAAGAAAGGAAAAATGACGATTACCGATGATGAGCGATATCTGGTTCTTGAATTAGAAGATGGCATTCAATATCAGGAATTGACCCAACAAAAAAATTATCAGGTATCCTACCCCAATAACATCATGCAGTTCAAAAAATACCGCATGGCCATTGATTTGAGTGCATTGGCCTTTAAACGTACCAAAAAGGAATTGTTCAAGGAAGATTACCGAAT
>JBIIVF010000143.1:0-5859 GCA_044339595.1 Bacteroidia bacterium | reverse complement strand
TTTGAACTGAGGCCGTTTTGGTGATGTTTACGCATTGCTCCTGAACATTGAGCTCAATGAGCCGATCGTATTTGGCTTGTTCATTTTCAATGGCATTCAGCTCCATCTTGTGCAGGCGATATACATCGCGTATATTTCTTAACCACATATTCATCTGCCCCATATCATGGCTTTGCATGGCGGCATACACCCCACCACATCCGTAGTGGCCGCACACAATTACGTGTTTAACTTCCAGATTTTCAACCGCATATTGAATTACCGATTGCACATTTACGTCGGTATTGGGAACCATATTCGCTATGTTGCGATGAACAAAGACCTCTCCGGGCTCCAATCCCATAATTTCATTGGCAGGAACCCTGCTGTCTGAACATCCGATGAACAAAAAGTCGGGGCGTTGCTCCTTTGATAATTTGGCAAAGAATTCTTTGTCGTTGCGGGTTTTCTCTTCTACCCATTTGCGATTGTTTTCGAATATTTTTTCGTAGAGTTCTTTCATATCAGCGATTGTTGGTCTACAATTATAAGACGAAATTTTGTTAGATTCACGTCAAAATACCGTACTTAAAAACCAACGCTTCATTTCAAACGTTGTTTACTCCATGAAGACTTCTCTCTTTATCTATGTATTACCCATCATTTTAGTAGCCTGTATGCCAAACAAATCAAGCTCACAACGTGTTGAAACGAATATGGATACTACCCTTAAAAACGGCATCGACCAACCGTACAACAAACTCACAGATTTTGAAAAATCGGTGATCGAACACAAAGGCACTGAGCGGGCGTTTACCGGAGAATACTACGATCATAAAGAAACGGGTGTTTATGTTTGTCGGAAATGCAATGCTCCTTTGTATCGGTCAACCGATAAATTTGATTCTCATTGCGGATGGCCCAGCTTTGACGATGAGATTGAAGGTGCTGTAAAAAGAGTACCGGATATAGATGGCAGGCGAGTAGAGATCATCTGCAACCATTGCAAAGGGCATCTGGGACACGTATTTACCGGCGAACAGTTCACTGCCAAAAACACCCGCCATTGTGTGAACAGCGTTTCGATACGTTTTATTCCTGAAAAGCCATGAAAGCACCCGGTGTATTCGCTTTAATTTTGTCGACCGCAGGTTTGTTTGCCTGTAATCCGTCATCCACCCAAAATAAAAATACAATGACCTCCATTCAAGATAGCAGTCATTTGCAAACCGCCATTCTAGGAGCAGGATGCTTCTGGTGTGTAGAAGCCATTTTTCAAGATTTCAAAGGCGTGACCCAAGTTGAATCAGGGTATGCCAATGGAAAGGATCAAAAGCCCACTTACAAAGAAGTTTGCACCGGAACCAGCGGCTTTGCCGAAGTGATCAAAATTCAGTTCGATCCTCAAATCATCACTTTCGAGCAGATTCTCGATATTTTCTGGCATGCGCACAATCCTACGACCTTGAACCGTCAGGGTGCGGATATAGGCACCCAATACAGGTCGGCAGTGTTTTATGCGGATGAATCTCAAAAAGCAACGGCTGAGTCCTTGAAAGAAAAGATTGATCAATCCGGTTTATGGGAAGACCCAATCGTGACCATCATTGAGCCTTTGAGAAATTATTATATAGCTGAAGATTATCATCAGAATTACTTCAATCAGAATCCGGATCAAGGATATTGCTCAGTGGTAATCGCCCCAAAAGTATCGAAAATCAGGAAGGCCTATGCCTCCTTGCTCAAGGAATAGAAACTGAGCAAAATCAGCTAAGCGTCTGACCGAAGTCAACTCGTTTGAATGAAGATAGTTTGAGTTTTGTGAAGGCTCCTGTTCAATCATAGGATGGTTGTTGGCCCATCTTATGGCATTGGGTGTATCTTAGCACCCGGACAGGAGCATTTTTTTTTGTGTGGAAGTGCCGTCTTTTTATTATCCAAAAAATATTCCTCCAATAATTGTAAAGTTCACTCAAGGTATTATATTTGCCGACCGTTTCAGAAAAATGTGGCTACACAGAAGTCTGAAAATACCCAAGGGAGTTTAGCTCAGCTGGTTCAGAGCATCTGCCTTACAAGCAGAGGGTCGGGGGTTCGAATCCCTCAACTCCCACCAGAAAAGCCTCACAGAAATGTGGGGCATTTTTGTGTTTAAAACCTCGTTGCCAATAATTTAGCAACAATAGAACTTTTTCTATCACATTTGAAATGACTATCCGAATGTTCAACTACATTCTATTAATCATTAGATTTTTTCTGATTTATTGATGTGAAGCACTGATTAGAATTTAAGCAGTCAATGAGTATCGCGGATCTGGCTGAGCTGCCTTAGACCCACGACAGAGAAACACTTCAGAATAGTTTAGATTATTTGACCCTTACGGAACCAGGTATTTTCAGGTTAATTAAAAAAAATGATTGGTTGGAAGGTGGAGCAGATGCCTGGATTTAAACTGCTTTTCATCATTTCCGTTCAGCTGATCATTCCTGTCGGGTTGCTAAATTCATCCCTGCTCTTCATCAAAGTTGTATATTTTATACTTTCCCCCGATAATATTTAATCTTTCCAATCACTTTTGGGTGAGTTAGATTGAAAGGTTTCTTTTACTTCTTTTTTGCGGGTTTATCAGCGGGTTTGGAAGCAGGTGTTTCAGGTTTAAAATTAGATGGTTCAGGGACAGCAGGATTAGACTGAGGAGAGCGAGTTTTGGGCTTCTTTTCTTCAAGCAACTCTGAATCTGACATTATATCAACAGCCGTTGCAGTTATCTTAACATGTTCTAAACCATTTTTATAATATGTGCCAAATAATTTACGTCGACCCTCTACATCTCTTTCAACTCTTATGTTTGTCCAGTAATCAACAGTAGGATATTTTTCGACCAAGTTGTATAGCGCTAGCTCATAAGTAGGGTCTGCGGCCAATCTGAAAGATGCCCGAATATTTCCATTTGCTGCACGTCGAGCATTCCTGCGTGATCTCCATGTGTTTTGACGTTGTGCATCTATAACGATGGGAAGAACTCTGTTTGAAAATGCTAATTGCTTATAATTTCTTGACTGGTTTTTGTCAACCATAACATTCTTTTTAAACAGTAATTCAGCTTCCGCGATATAATCACCTGTAGGTCTAGACCATAAAGTGTCAAAGTATATTGGCACATAGTTCATGGTCTTAAAGTGCATTTTATCTGAACATGAACCCATTAAAACTAACAGAGCTCCGAAAATTATCTTATGGTTATTCATGACTTAATTTCGAACTTTACCTTTATTTTTTAAAATTATACCCTTTGCAATGATAATTGTCTCCATTTCTCGTTTACCAATATTCAGAAATTTAACATAGGGGTGATGGGTATATGACTTCTTAAATTTAACATTCGTTACATAATCAATATTATTGTTCTGATTGATAAAATTAAAGGTCGCAATTTGTTCATCAAATTCCTTCGCTTTTGTGAATCCGTCAAAATTTCCAATATTATATTCTCTGTTTCCAAATATAAATGGACCAATTCTCAGCTGTTTTTTACCATCGAACTTGATAGAATTAATAAATAAGAATGAAGAGATCGAAACCTTTGCTGATGCCGTCAAATCTTCAGTAATCTCAAAATCTTCACGCCCTACAAAAATCAACGGTGGATCCACTTTTTCTCTCGAGTATCTGGTCACAGAAACACAAGAATGCAGAGACAAGGTTACTAATATGAGAAGTAAAAATTTGTTTTTCATGGCGCAATGCTAAAAAAAAAATCTGAATACTACACAAAAAATATTTTTTCTTTGACTCTGTGGTTTTTTGAAAACCTTTCGGTGCTATGATCCTTTAAATGACTGAAAATTACTTTAGCCATTGACTGAATCATGCGCTCTTTAAATGAATAGAGTGTGTTGAATGATCGGGGAAAAATTTTCAAGTTGAATCCCTACTTGTTATTGTTAAATATCTGTAATTGGAGTTTCCGGAAACTAATTTAATGATTTAATGATGACTGCTACTTTGCAGAAAAAATAAATTTTGACGATATCAAAGAGAGCGCGACTAACATTCAAAATCTTTCATAAAATATAGCGGCAATAGATATAATAAGCCGGTGCGGCCAGCAGCATAGAATCAAAACGATCTAAAAAACCACCATGACCCGGCAATAAATTTCCGGAGTCTTTAACCCCTGCTTGTCTTTTGATCTTGCTCTCCATTAAATCGCCCAAAACACCAAAAACGCTGATCACCAAAGCGGCTCCCAGGTAAAAAGCTAAGCTTTGCTCGTTTTGTGCATAGAAAAAAGCTGCCGCCACCAGCAAACTGCCAACCAATCCGCCAATCAAACCTTCGATACTTTTTCCGGGTGAAATGCCGGGTGCCAGTTTGTGTTTTCCCAATTTTCGGCCCACCAAATAAGCAAAGGTATCGGTACTCCAGAGCAGCACAAAGACCATCAACATATCGGTTCCATTGTATTCACCTGTAAGTGTGGAAGTTTTGTAGAACAGAAACATCGGCAACAAGATGTAAAACCAACCTAATATATAAAGGGCCACATGCTGAATTTGCATGGATTTTTGAAGAACATAATACACCCATCCTACCCCCAGAGCCGCTATCAGGAAGCCCGTTTCATAGGCAGGATTGCTCTCTTCAAACAAAATGGAAATTCCGAAAAAAGAGGCCATCAACAGCACACCGATGATCATAAAAAAAATATTCCCCTTATGATTGAGTCCGCATAAAGGATAAAATTCCCTCAAACAGAACACCGCAATGACCGCTGAAAAAATCGCCAGGGGAACCTCCCCATACAAGGTGCATCCCATTGCAGCGAGCACATACACAGCACCGGTGATAGCCCGGGTAATCAGATTCTTATCCATTTCTTCTTTGTTTGCTCATATACATAAAAGCCCACACGCCTAAAACACTGCCGATCACTAACCACGACCAATGAAAAGTGTAGGAATCTTCGAGCCAGCGATATTTATAGCCCGATTGCTGGAGCGAATGCGCCACAATCACCATGGCGTTGTTTAAAAAGTGCAGCACGATGCCGGGCCACAAGGAACGACTGAAGAAGAGCAGATAACCAAACATGGCGGCCATTATGGCCATGGGCAATACTTTAAAAATTTGAAAGTGAATAACAGCAAACAGCACGGAAGTCAACCAGACGGCTGCATGGGGGCGGCCGGTCCAGTTTTCGAAAATTCTGAACAACACCCCTCTGAAGAAGATTTCTTCACCCAATGCCGGAATGAGGGCCATCACCAGCAAATTCACCCACAACATCAAGCCGGTATTGTCTTTCAGCAACAATGCATACATCCGGTTATTTTGCTTTTCCATGTTGTTGAAAATATCGGCTACCGGACCTTGAAGATCTTTGAACATCCACTGATTCCATTCCAAAATTTGTTGAACCAGCGGCAAAAAGGCAAAGAAAAGAATCACACCGGCCAGGGTAAATTTCGCAGAAGGCAGTCGATCGAGACGCATGTGAGACCAGGGGTTTTGCTGAAAAACCTGCATAATGACGAAAGAAGACATCACAAACCCTCCAAAAGAGGTAAAAGCCTGAGAAAATCTCAGGGCGTTAATTTGATTGGAAGTAAGGTCTGCATTTAGATGTTTGCTGAGCAACAATGCAACATCCGTATTAAACAACCGCAGGCATATCCATTCACTGAACATATTGAAAATATATATGTTGATCAGCACGATCCCGATTGAAATTAGAAACCGGGATAGCGGGCTGCCCGCTTGTGATTGGGTATCTTGCATGAATTATCTGTAACTTTGCGGTTTGGACGCTGCAAACATCCACAAAAAATGGTAAAAATCAGGCATATAGATTTAGGCGACTTTCCATTGTTGCTGGC
>JBIIVF010000084.1:0-10661 GCA_044339595.1 Bacteroidia bacterium | reverse complement strand
CGCCCATGGAAGATGTGAGCGACCCACCATTTCGGGAAGTGTGCAAACTCAATGGAGCGGATTTGATGTACACGGAGTTTATCTCAAGTGAAGGACTCATTCGCGATGCCGCTAAAAGCATCCAAAAACTCGACATATTTGAGCAAGAACGCCCCATTGGTATACAGTTGTTTGGCGGCGACATTGACTCCATGGAAGAAGCGACCCAAATCGCTTCCGCTGCCGGTCCTGACTTGATAGACATCAATTATGGCTGTCCGGTAAAAGCAGTAGCCTGTAAGGGTGCCGGTGCTGCTTTATTACAAGATATCGACAAGATGGTCCGGATGACCGAGGCAGTAGTGAAAAGCACCCATTTGCCGGTTACGGTTAAAACCCGCCTGGGTTGGGATGAAAATACCAAGAACATTGAAATAGTAGCCGAAAGATTGCAAGACATTGGAATAGCAGCCCTGAGCATCCATGGTCGAACCCGAAAGCAAATGTATAAAGGAGAAGCCGATTGGACCCTCATCGGAAAAGTAAAGGACAATCCGCGCATCAACATACCTATTTTTGGCAATGGCGATGTGGATTCTCCACAAAAAGCGTTGAAAATGAAATCGTTGTACGGGATTGACGGACTGATGATCGGAAGGGCGAGTATCGGTCATCCATGGATATTCAGAGAAATCAAGCACTATCTTCAGACCGGCGAAATTCATTCAGAGCCCACCATGCTGGAGAGGGTTGAAACCTGTCGAAAACACTTTGAATCATCCATTCGCTGGAAAGGCGAGAAAACCGGCATCTTTGAAATGCGCCGGCATTATGCAGGTTATTTCAAATCCCTCGATCATTTCAAAGAATTCAGGATCAGACTGGTACATGCCGATTCCGCCATCGAAGTCAGTGATATTTTAGAAGAGATTCTGCATAAATACCATCCTGAATGGGTCTAATAACCCCATTTCAATCCCAAATAATCTGCCTCTGAGGTTTCCCGCTCTACCTCACTGTCAAACACCCGGGAACCTCGGAGGGCAAACAAAACGGGCAATGACCCATGACCACAAATGATCCGTAACAATCAAAAACACCATTTTCGTATTTCAAAAATCATCATCATGACTTTTTCATATATCGTCATTCTTAAATGATTAATCCATTCATTCAATCGATTTTCCACTATTTCATTGAGCCTATTGCAAAATAAGACATAATAAAATATCAATAATTCAGTCAGCGACTATATTTATGACATAAATGAAATCAACTTTGTGATGTAACGATGTAATGATTCGCAGATACTGAACCACCCCAACCCCCACCGGCCCAATATCCACTGATTGATACCCCCAAACCCCCTTTAATCAATTATGAATTAAATATTATGAATTAAAAATTACTTCTCACCTAATACCTAGTTCCTAGTTCCTAATCTAGTGCCTTTTACCTTTCAGCTGGCGCCTCTACATTGCTTTGATATTTTTATTTTCGCAGCATGTTTGGATTAGATAAATTAATGGCCTTAAAAAATCAGGCCGAAGAGGTGAAGGCCCGGCTGAACACCGTCACTGTTGAAGGGGATGCCGCCGGCGGTAAAATCATCGTTCATGCCAATGGAAACCGAAAAATCACCCACATCCTAATCGATGAAAATTGGATGCGGAATGCCGAAAAGGAAGAATTGGAAGATTTGATCCTTACGGCTATAAATCGAGCACTTGAAAAAGCCGAAGCGGTTTCAGAAAGTGAAATGCGGAGTTTAATGCCGGGATTAGGGTTTTAACTTCTGTTTATAGCGAAAGTTCAACCGCAGGATCCCAAAACAATGCATCAAACTGCTGAATTTGATCATTTATGACTGAAATTCCTTCGGATTCAAGCCGCCGCTGCATTTCATTCGGATCTCCGAAATGTGCTTTACCGCTAAGCATGCCCGATCGGTTCACCACGCGGTGTGCCGGCACAGGCTCTGCAGAACCGTGAGAGGCATTCATGGCCCAACCCACCATTCTCGATGATCGTTTCGTTCCCAAATAAGCAGCTATAGCGCCATAAGAAGTGATCCTTCCCGAAGGTACGAGGCGTACAACCTGAAATACCTGATCAAAAAAATCTGACTGAACCTTTGTGGCACACATGTTGTTGATTTAGCGTAATAATTTTTATCAATTCACAATTTTAAGCCAGTTAATAATAATTTTGTCCACCTTATGAAAAATAACAACATGAGAATACCTGGATTACTGATCGCCTTGGTTTTTGGATTTATTTCACAAACCGCATTGGCTCAAGGCTACAAGATAGACGTAAAAGTAAAAGGATTAAGCGGCGGCACCGGTTTGCTGGCCAATTATTACGGGGTGAAACAATACCTGAAAGATTCTGCGAAAGTGAGTCCTACCGGCACCATGGTGTTTCAAGGAAAGGAACCCCTTCCGAATGGCATCTATCTCATTGTATTGCCCAATCATACCTACACCGAAATTGTTGTATCCAATAACAGTCAGATTTTCGGCATAGAAACAGACACTTCCTTATCACCTGCCTTATTGAAAGTAAAAAATTCACGGGAGAATGAGATTTTCTATGAATTCAATCGATTTGCTGCTGAAAAAGGCAGACAAGCCACACAATTGCAGGAAAAACTAAAAGCCGAAACGGATGAAGTAAAAAAGAAGGCCGTGAGAGAAGAGCTCCGAATCGTGGATGAATCGGTAGGCGATAAAAGGGCTGAATTGGCGATGGCCAATCCGGATTTATTCATTTCCAAAATTTTCAAGGCCATGGTCGAAGTCGATATCCCTGAACCTACACCGGGCCCGGATGGAAAAATTGATTCCAATTTCAAATTCAATTATTACCGCGATCACTATTGGGATCATATCGATATGAGTGAAGATGGTTTGATGCGCACGCCGGTTTATCAAAACAAACTAGAGTATTACATGACCAAACTTTATATTCAAATTCCGGACACTGTTATCACAGCCATTGAAAAAGTGATGAGTCTGGTAGAAAAAGGTGGCAGCAAAGAGATCTTCAAATACACCATTTGGTGGAACACCAACCATTATGAAGAATCAAAAATCATGTGTATGGATAAGGTATTACATCACATGATCAGCAATTATTACTGCGCAGGCAGGGCTTTTTGGGCGGATAGCGCTTTGGTAAACAAAATGTGCGACCATGCTTCTAAAATAGGACCAACCCTTTGCGGAAGAACGGCTCCTGACATTACCCTGGTTGATACTTTGATGAAGCCTCATACACTCTCCAGAATCAAGAGTCCGGTGAGCATTGTGGTATTCTGGGATCACCAATGCGGTCACTGTAAAAAAGATGTTCCTGCATTGGCCAGAATGTATGACACGCTGGCAGCCAAAGGACTTTCGATCTATGCCGTTTATACCCAAGGTGATTTCGAAGGCTGGAGAAAATTTGTTAAAGACAACAAACTCGGATTTCTTAACGTGGCAAATCAATTTGGTACGAGCGATTTCAGAACCAAGTACAATATCGTAACCACCCCTGAAATTTTCATCTTGGACCACAGACAGAACATTAAATTCAAAAAAGTGGCCATTGAAAACGTTCCCGGCATTGTGAATTACTTGCTTGAGGAATACGAAGAGGAGATGAAACAGAAGTAACTTAAATCGATTGTATTATCCTATCGATGTTCATACAATCGCATTACCGGGATGATTTTGAAGGACGACTCAAATCTTCATCTGATATCTATTCAAAATTTAATCTCATCTCGATTTCGGAATAATCTGCCAGTTTTCAGGCAACTTTCTGTACAATGGTCCAAAATAAAACAACACACCCACCGCAGAAAATGGTCCACTATAGGTGCCAGCAAGGTCATTACCTATGGCAATACGAGTTCCTAATCCGGCTTTAACCCCCAACCATTCAAAAAACAGATACTGCGCATTTACCCCAAATTCGAGCGGGATAACCGGCGTTTTTTCTACTTTATAAATTTTCTTATCCGCCAGTGAAATATAGTTCTCTTTCACCCTTCCTAAACCCAACTGAACCGGTGCACTGAGTTTCCAATTTCCTTTCATGAGAAAGGCATATTCGTAGGCCAGACTGACATACCACATTTTCCCTTCCATTCGGGTTATGTATCCAAGCTGTGGCCTTGTTGGATCATCGAAGAATTCGGTCACCGGGGCATTCATCCAATATATCCCTAACCATACCTTGTGTTTTTCGCCATATGCGGCTCCGCCATATAAGCCAGAAATACGATTGGGCTTACCTTCTACCAATGAATAACGACCGCTCAGTCCACCCAATGGTGATAAATCTTTCCATTGAATATCGGGCAATCGCGTTTCTTGCGCCAAAATTGGCCCATAACCCGAAATGCAGATAAGAATTAAAACAAAGACCTTCGACTTCTGATACATCATGGCTGAATTGAATATTTTTGCAAGACAAAAATACGGGCTTGCTTTTTAACTCTGTTGCGTTTCTGATTTTTCTGCCGTTGGTGGTGTTGGGATATTTTCTCATACCCCTTCGTTTCAGATGGTTATGGCTGCTCGCCGCCAGTTATTTCTTCTATGGATATTGGCGAATCGAATACCTGGCGCTCATGCTCGCGTCAACCCTGCTCGACTTTTATCTGTCGAATGCCATCGACCGAACACAAGACATTTTGCGGAGAAAGCTATACCTGATGACCAGTATTTTCGGCAATCTGGGACTTCTCTTTACCTTTAAATATCTGGGATTGTTTGTAGATCCCATCAATGAAACCACTTACAACATGACTTTGGGCGAACATAACCCCATGTATGAAGCCGCGCATTTTATCTTTTATGCCCTACCTGTGGGGATTTCCTTTTATACCTTCCAAACCATGAGTTACACCATCGATATTTATTATGGACGGTGCAAGCCCGAAACACATTTGGGGAAATTCGCTTTATTCGTTTCCTATTTTCCGCAGTTAGTAGCCGGCCCGATTGAAAGATTCAACCACTTGCAACCACAATTGCAGGCCTTGCATAAACCCGAATACAAGAACTTCTCCCATGCATTTAGATTATTGTTGTTCGGTTTTTTTGTAAAAATGTGCATTGCCGATAATGTTGCACAATGGGCCAACGCCGTATATGCAGCCCCTCAAAACTTTGATGGTGTTTCGGTTTGGTTTGGGGTGTTTATATTCGGAATTCAGATTTATGCAGATTTTTCTGGCTACAGTCTGATTGCCCAGGGTGCCGCATTGATGATGGGCATTAAGCTGATGGACAACTTCAGAACACCGTATTTGGCAGGATCGATTCATGAATTCTGGCAACGATGGCATATTTCCTTATCCACCTGGTTTAGAGACTATGTATATATACCTCTAGGAGGAAGTAAAGTTCGTATAGCCCGATGGGTTGTCAATATTTTCGCTGTTTTCTTGTTGAGTGGATTTTGGCATGGTGCCAACTGGACTTTCCTGATATGGGGTGGTATACATGGCGGGTTGTATCTGTTAGAACGATTCGGGAATTATACCGGATTACCACAAAAAATTCCGGCTCTGCTACGCAGACCATTGGGTATTATGCTCACCTTTTTTATCGTGCACATTGCCTGGATATTTTTCAGAATTGAACATGTCGAAGATTTTGGCACCATCATCCACAACCTAATGCACCCCTCCGGAACTGAAACCTTAATTTTTCCTACCGCTAAGATGACCATGTTGGTCTTGTTTATTCTGTTTGATTTTATGTTGCTCAACACCCGTTTCGACCGATGGGTGGGACACCGTCCTGTTGCTATGCGCTGGGCAATTTATCTGATCTTAATTTTTTGCATCCTCGCTTTCGGGGGTGTTACCAATCACCCTTTCATTTATTTTCAATTCTGATGACCTTTCGCAAAGACATTAAAAAGATAGTCATTCGAATGATGGTGATTTTGGTCTTCTTACCGCTATTTAATGCTGTATATGTTCGTTATTTCTGGAAAGACGATTTAGCGGCCGAGGCTGACATGCTCTTGGATCTAATGGCCTTGCAAGACAGTTGTGAGATCCTATATTTTGGCGAATCAAGCAATTTTAGCTACAATGCAGAGAAGGATTCTATGCCCGACAGAATCAGCGATTTTATTGGCTATCATTTCGAAGGAATCCGTTTAGGAACCATCAACAGCAGCGCTTATCATGCCGGCATATATTTGCCCCTGATCAAACAAATTTCAACGCAAAGCAAAGTTCAAACCATTGTTATCACCCTCAACATGCGCACCTTTGATCAGGCGGCCATTCATTCAGAACTAGAATCAGCCTTGCAAAAAAAAGCAGTGATGTATGAACCCAGACCCCCATTGCTCAACAGGGTTTTGATATCATTGAATTATTACGACGACACCCCTTTGAAAGACCGCGATTTGCAAATGTGGAAAGAATGGACTTATGATACGTTGAAAAGCAGTGAAGTAGCGTTCCCCTATCAGACCATTAAAAGTTGGTGTGCGGTCGAAAAGTTCCCTTTATCCGAGGGAGGTGAGGACATGAAAAAACGTGAATTGGCTGACCATTATATCAAGGCTTATGCTTTTCAGATTGATCCTGAAAAAAACCCCAGAATTAAAGATTTTGACGCCATCATGAAAGTGGCGAAAAAGAAAAATCTAAAAGTGGTTTTGAATTTAATGGCTGAAAACACAGCCTATGCCGATAGTTTGGTGGGAGAAAATCTGGTATGGCTCATGCGCAGTAATCGCGATTTATTGGTTCAGAGATACACTCAAATGGGGGCCATCGTTGTAGATAATCTTGAAGTTGTTCCTGGATGGGATTACACCGATCAAAACTGGACTACTGAACATTACGGACAATATGGGAGACAAATCATCGCAGCCAATGTGGCCAAAGCCATGAAACCGATTTATCCGACCTCTTATCGACCAAAAGACATCTACGGGAAAATAAATCCTTAGAATAAATGGCAATTTTTGGTCATTTTACGTCGTTTTAAAAACAGGATTCGAATTGAATTCGCTACATTTGACGCAAAGGCGTGGTCGATTCCCCTTTTCAATCCACTGCCTTTAAATTCTCCAACAAACAGAAAAAATGATTGAATTTTTTGAGCACCTCTTGCATGAATTTGCCTTGCCGCTGAAAAATCCGGTTTTGGTATTTTCATTGATTTTGTTCATCATACTTCTATCTCCCATCATTCTGCGAAAGCTCAATATTCCCGGAATTATCGGATTGATCATCTCAGGGGTTGTTATCGGGCCGCATGCTTTGGGCATCCTTGAAAAGAATTCAGCCGTAGAATTGTTCTCCACCATCGGACTGCTGTACATTATGTTTATCGCCGGTTTGGAACTTGACATGCAAGATTTCAAAGCCAATCGAAATAGTAGTTTGATGTTTGGATTCCTTACTTTTATCATTCCTATTAGTATTGGTTATCCGGTATGTTTTTATTTACTTCATTTCAATTTTGAAGCCAGTTTGTTGGTTGCCAGCATGTTTGCTACCCATACCCTTGTGGCATATCCAATAGTGAGCAAATTTGGCATCACTAAAAACAGGGCTGTTGCGGCGGCAGTGGGTGGTACTGTTTTGACCGATGCTGCTGTGCTGATTATTCTGGCAGTAGTTATGGGGAAAGCTGAGGGAACCCTGAATCAGGAATTTTGGATTAAGCTCATCGTTTCCTTGACTATTTTCACAGCCATCATGTTTCTGGTGATTCCAAGAATTGCGAAATGGTTTTTTCGTGCGTTGGAAAGCGAAAAACATTCCCATTATATATTTGTGCTGTCTGTCGTTTTTTTCTCAGCATTTTTGGCCGAAGTAGCAGGCGTAGAACCCATCATTGGTGCCTTTGCCGCAGGACTCTCCCTGAATCGTCTGATACCTCATACCTCAGCACTGATGAACCGAATCGAATTTATGGGAAATTCATTGTTTATTCCGTTTTTCCTGATCAGTGTGGGAATGGTGGTTGACGTTTCTGTCATCACTGAAGGCACCGGAGCTTGGATAGTAGCCGGTACCTTAACCACGGTGGCCATATTCGGCAAATGGTTCGCTGCCCTTATTACACAACTCATTTTTAGGTTTAGTCGGGCCCAAAGACAACTCATTTTTGGATTGAGTAGTGCCCATGCTGCAGCCACTTTGGCGGTTATATTGGTTGGATTCAATGCCGGGATCATCAACGAAAATGTATTGAATGGCACTATAATTCTGATTTTGGTCACCTGTGTATTGGCTTCATTTGTCACAGAAAAAGCTGCCAAAAAAATTGTCCTTGAATCAGGGGATGAGGATAAGGATGCGATTTCTTTGGCACAAGTAGGCAATGAACACATTTTATTGCCCATCTCCCAAATTGACCGATTGGAAAAGCTGCTTGAGTTATCTATTCTGCTTAAGGATAAAAAATCAGCGAATCCCGTTTCTATTCTATCCGTAGTTTCCAACAATGATGAAGCAGAAATAAATATCGTCAAGGCCAGAAATAAACTCGAAAACTTTGTAAAACAGGCTTCTGCCACAGAGACCCCCGTGAATGTCATCACCACCATCGACCACAATACATCCAGTGGAATCGTGCGCATTTCTCGTGAAATTATTGCCGATATCATTGTATTAGGGTGGCACTCCAAAGGCGGTTTTATCGACAAACTGCTGGGCGAAAAGCTAGACAACATCCTCAACAATACGGATAAAATGATTTTTGTTTGCCAGTTGAATCAACCTTTGGTGAGTCATAAACGCATTGCAGTGGCCGCCCCTCCACTAGCAGAATTCGAAAATGGATTTGAACACTGGATAGCGAAAATTTCGAAAATTTCAGGAGAACTAAGCATTCCGGTCCATCTTTTTGCCAATGATGCCACCCTGAAAAGTGTGTTCAAATACCTAAAAACAGCCAAATCAAATATGAACCCTGTACACCATGTTTTTGAAGATTGGCAAGACTTTTTGGTGATATCCCGTGAAATTAAAAACGATGATTTATTTGTGATCATTTCTGCCAGAAAAGGATTTGCTTCCTATATGGGGCTGTTAGAACAACTTCCTGTTAAACTGGAAAAACACTTTCCGGAAAACAATAAAATCATCATTTTCCCGCAACAATATCAACAAGAATCACTCAACGAAAATTATGAAGACATCAATGCTGAAACCTTGCAAAAAGGTATAGAAACGGTTCAAAAAATCGGACGAGGTATCGGTAACATATTTAAAAAAGACGAAGATTGATTGTGAAAATATATTTCAACATTCCTTTAAACCAAATCCGTAAAACATGAATCAGACCTCATGCATCATGTTGATTATGATGTCCTAATAATTTAAATATTCAGGAAACCTCATTCGAAAAAAAATAAACATAAATTCCTGTTTACCCGAATGTTATGACCGCATTGGGCTATTTTGGGTTCCATAGTTTTTACTGTATTTTGCGAAGGTGAAAATTCTTACCTATAACTTAAACGGCATACGGGCGGCATTAACCAAAGACCTGACTCTATTTCTCGAAAGAGAGCAAGCCGATATCGTCTGTTTTCAAGAGATAAAGGCCCACCCGGATCAATTTGATTCTTCCGTTTTTGAGCAAATGGGCTATTTCTGTTATTGGTATCCTGCCGAAAAAAAAGGCTACAGTGGTGTGGCCATTTTAAGTAAAATAAAACCATCGGTGGTTGAATATGGATGCCAACATGCCTTATATGATTATGAAGGTCGCGTAATCCGCGCTGATTTTGAGGGATTTTCTGTCATGAGCGTATATTTTCCATCCGGCTCGAGTGGTGATCATCGGCAGGTAGTGAAGATGGAATTTCTGGATTTCTTCTATCATTATATTCAGGAATTGAGAAACAAAGTTCCCGCGCTGATTATTTGTGGCGATTACAATATTTGTCATCAGGCCATTGACATTCATGATCCCATTGGAAATAAAAACAGTTCAGGATTCTTGCCCGAAGAAAGAGAATGGATGAGCGCCTTTTTTACATCAGGATATACAGATACCTTTCGACATTTGCACCCGGATGCATTGCATCGTTATACCTGGTGGAGTTTTAGGGCCAATGCCAGAAACAACAACAAAGGATGGCGGATTGACTATATTGCCATCGATAAATCCCTACTCAACCAATTAAAAAGTGCTGCCATCCTGCCGGATGATCGCCAAAGTGACCATTGCGCCAGCTATATTGAAATTGACTTATGAACCCAAACGAACATAAAATAGTACCCATCAGCATCCCCGGGATACACCAAGCTTTTTACCCATACTTTCTGAAGAAAACTGCCGGTAAAAAAATTAGCGTTTTAGATGCCGGTGCCGGGCACGGTGCCTTCACCAAAAAATTGTTTGACGAAGGTTATACCGTTTCGGCATGCGACATTTTTCCGGAATATTACTATTACGACAAAGTGCCGGTAAAACAAGCCGATATTACTCAACATATTCCTTTTGACGACAACAGTTTCGATGCCATTATATCCTTAGAAGTGATGGAACATGTGCAAGATCATTCAAAATTCTTTGCAGAAGCAGCCCGGGTATTGAAAAAAGACGGGATGTTATTTGTTTCAACACCCAATATTTTATCCTTAAAATCAAGAATCCGGTTCCTGTTCAGCGGTTTTTTCTACAGCTTTACCTCTT
>JBIIVF010000041.1:0-17493 GCA_044339595.1 Bacteroidia bacterium | reverse complement strand
CGAGTGAGGATGCAGAAAAGAATACCACTTTTCCATTCTCTGTTTTACCCAATGAATCGATAACGGTTACCCCGATGATTCCATTTTTGGAAGCTACAGAGGTAGGATCAATTCCATAGGGCTTTAAAGATAGGCTGGTAATCAATTGTGGACTTGCCGGATTGCTGATGTCAACCACCTTTACAGAGGTGTCGGCTCCATTGAGCACAAACATTCTTTTAGTGGCAGGGTCAAAAGCTGAAATCTCAGCAGCTGTATTGTTGTAAATACCCGTTGAGAACCGACCCAAAAACTGGGGCTGGATTTGTGCCATACTTACCCATGAGAGCATGGATAAGCAAAGCGTTAGGACTAAATTTTTAAGCGTTGAATTTTTTTTCATAAACTGTAAAGTTTTTCAACTGCAAAGAACCCTGCCTCACAAGAAGAGAATGTTATTAATGTGATATGGAAAGGTGAACTTTACCTTTCTAAATCATTACAGATTTGAAAATAAATTAATTTAATAATAACATTCGGAATTTTTAAAATGACTGAACTCGAACCAGCGTATTGCACGTCCCGCACTACCAACTGTGCTACGTTCCGATATTTGGTCTACAAAATTAAAAGGTGAATGGTTGAATTGCAATGCAGGGAAATTTGATTTCTTGACAATTATTTGAATGCGAAATGACCCGAACTATAGCGTTCCATCTAATATATTCTGATATTTGAAGCGAATTGCCTCATCCACATATTCCATGACCAAAACATCCGCTGATTATACTTTGCCCATCAAATGGATGAAATACTCCTTGTGGCTGAGTTTGGTGCTAACCGGCGTGAAAGTGACTGCTTGGCTCATGACCCATTCCAGTGCAATTTTGTCGGATGCGGTGGAGTCTTTGGTGAACATACTGGCCGGATCTTTAGGCCTCTATAGCATTTGGTTATCTTCTAAACCCAGTGATGCAGAACATCCCTATGGACATGGTAAGGTGGAATTTATATCCTCTGCCGTAGAAGGATTGATGGTGCTCATCGCCGGAATCGCCATTGTTTGGCAAGGAACGCTTCATCTGATTCATCCGCAATCGATTGAAAATCTTGGAATGGGGATGATGCTCATTCTTGTTTCTACCCTGAGCCATTTCGCGGTCGGGATGTTCCTGATCAAAAAAGGGAAGGCCTATCATTCTCCAACCCTCGAAGCCAACGGTCGTCATTTAAGAAGCGACAGTGTTAGTTCTCTGGCACTAATTCTTGGGTTAGGACTGATTCAGTTCACCGGAAAAGTCTGGATCGACAATGTAGTGGCCATCCTTTTTGGTCTCTACATATTATATGAGGGATATGGTATTTTAAGGAAGTCACTGAGCGGAATTATGGATGAAACCGACAATGCCATCCTCGATCAGTTGGTAGACATTCTCAATACCAACCGAAAAGAAAATTGGATTGACATTCATAACTTCAGGGCAATCAGATATGGCAGCGTGCTACACATCGATTGTCACATGACGCTACCCTGGTACTTGAATAACCGCGATGCGCATGAAGAATCAGAAGAAGTAGATCGGATTATCAATGAAAAACTCGAACGCAAAGTAGAGTTATTCGTACACATTGATCCTTGCCTGAAAAGCAGTTGCAGGATTTGCCAGGTTCAAAATTGCCCGGAGAGAACGAATCAATCGGAAGAAGTGCTGATTTGGAGTCGTAAAAGCCTCATCACCAACGCGCGGCATCGTTAAAATCAGAAAATATAACGAAGCGATAAAGCGACTTCGTCGCCCCACAATCCTTTATAACCGATTACGTTAAAACCTGGTTTTATATCTAAACTCACATTGAGGGGCAATTCCGAAAAGTTGTATTCTATCCCTAATATTAAATCAGCACCTAAGACGATGTGATTCTCTTTGTCGTTAAACCAAGGGTTGCGATCACCATTCCAGGAGCCTATATGTAGCCCGGCGCCATAATACCAATTGAGTCTGGGTTGAGGAAGAGGCTTGTTAATTTCATAAAGACCTGTAATATTCCATCCGCCCCAACGGGTGGCAAGAATTCCTTCTAGGGCAGCTTTGTCACTCAGAAAATGTTTTACGGTTAAACCACTGCTCGGACCACCGCGCAAACCAATGCCGGTATTGTAATCCTGAGCCTGAAGAAATCCAAATGACATCAACAACATAGAGACAAAGAGTATTTTTTTCATAGCAGTACCATTTATAAGGCAAAAATAATTGAACCACTGCATTAGTCTAGAATGATTTTAAACATCCCTTTTAAAAATCAGTATTACAAAAAGAACTTAAATCAACGCTTCACCAACGTCTTCACCATTCTACCATGCCCTGAATGCAGCACATAATAATAGTTTCCTTCGGTGAGATGATCGGTTTTGTAGGGAATTTCATGTTTACCTGCGGGTAAGTATTGATCCACCACCACATCTTCTGCACGACCGATGGTGTCATACAATTTGATTTGAACATGACCGCCTTTCAGGGTATCTATTCTGAAGGTAGTCAATCCATTACAAGGGTTTGGATAATTGTCGAAAGTGACCACCCCGGCCGGTAATCCGTTGATGGAAGCACTTTGTTTGAAGATGGGCAAAGTGTCAAAGTCATTGCCGAGTACTTCGAGTACTTCATTCTGATCCGTCCCAAACCAATCGGAGAGCACGGATGCATATACCTGCCTGAAATCGTATTGCATAGGCACATTGTCGGCATTTCCAACCTGACTGGCAATGACCGGATTGCTGCCAATGATACCCGGATTTACATTTTTGCCGAATACCATCATCGGCGCAGCCGCTCCATGATCGGTTCCCAAACTCGCATTGGATGCGATGCGCCTTCCGAATTCAGAGAAAGTCATGCCGGCAACCCGCTCGTCTATTTTTAATAATTTAAGGTCATCCTGAAAAGCAAAAACCGCATCAGATACCCGCTGTAAAAGGGTCGCATGGGCGCCGGTTTCTGTGCCTCCTGTGGCATCCACCTGAGCAGCATGGGTATCAAAACCGCCAATCGTCACAATGTACATTTTGGTTTTCATGCCTCCGGCGATTAACTGAGCCACGATCTTCAGCTGATCGGCCAGTGGATTTCCGGTTGGATATAAAGTGGATTTATTGCTGGCATTACCGGCTGCTTTTTTTATGCTGTCGGCATAGGCCATGGTTTGTTGGGCCACATGACGCACATAGGTCAGTTCCTTGCCTGCCGGAGTGGCCGGGGCTGTGTCTACCACCCCTTGCACCAATTGGTAGAAGTTGGTGGTAGATGAAATGGCCATTCCCATACTTACCTGCGGGCCTTGAAACATGGGCGATACCGACGATCCAATTTGCACCGCAAGCGGATCAGGCATGTCCGTATTGGGATATCCATCCGGAAAGTTTGGAAACTCTTCTGCTAAAAATCTTCCTGCCCAACCGGTCGGTAAATATTCGTTGCTGTCAGAAGCAGAAAGCCAAATATCGGTAGATCTGAAATGCGAGAAATTGGGGTCGGGATAACCCACACTCTGCACCACAGAGACCAAACCTTCGTCGTACATGGTGCGCAATCCGGCCATGGCAGGGTGAAAGGCAGTAGCGGTAGTGCCGGTAATCTTGAGGGCTTTGCTTTCTGCAATCAGAATGTTGTTTCTGGCTTTAGACAAATTGCTGTATTGATCGATTGGAAGGATGGTGTTGAGACCATCATTTCCACCGTTCAATTGAATCATCACGAGCACCCGATCTGGATATTTTACACTTTTGCTGAGCAACTTCAAAAGAGGAGACTTGCTGTAAGCTTTAAATCCCCATCCATTCAAAACCACCGGCAAAGCGGCCAAAGCGGCTGATTTTTTGATAAAACTTCTTCTTTTCATGATTTCATCAATTTAATTGGTATTCGGCCAGATTCATAATCGCTTTTAACATCAATCGGAGCACGCCGTTTACATAATTGGTGTTGGCAGTGTTTCCCGGATTTGATTTATAGGTGTTCCAAACATCCGTCCAGTAATAATCGGCACTCTGACCTGATAACAAGATAGATTTGAGATAATCCTTCTGTGTTTTGGTAATCTCAAAAGGATAGAGTAAAAAGATCACATCATCAATGAAAGCATTGATATCGGTGACGGTTGAAAAGGAATTGGCGAAGGCTAGGGCATCAATCACCAGGGTCGCGCCTGAAAATTTATATCCGACTGAAATTAATAAATCTGAGAGTTGATTTCGTTTGGGCAGGGTGTCAGAGTTGATCCAGAGTTCATAAAACATGGGCTCCTGATAATAGGCCGGCCATCCGGCCACATTTGGTGGATCTGCCAGATCTTCAAGCAGCAGGGCACCAAATCCACGCAGGGTGTTGTACATGTTGTACTGAATTTCAAGGGTGGTTTCCGGCACGGTAAGGTTGTATTGACGAATCATTCCGGCCATAAAGTCGGATGGAGTTTTGATGAAACAGCCTTTGTTCAAATCGTCGAAAAAGTGTTCACTCAAAAACAAGGCCCGAAGCACGGGTTTGATCTCAAAATTGTTGTCTCTGAAGATCTTGGCCAGGGGCACAATCACGTTGGTTTCCGCAGCGGCATCGATATCGTAATAAATGAAATACCTATAGAGTTTTCGGCAAATGTGTTTCGACACTTCTTCTTGCAGGAAGATCATATCGATGAGCTCATCCGTTTCTGTGGCACCGGCGGTTCCGGTCTTTCCGGTGATGGTTTTACTGCCATAGTAAGATGAAAAGACTTTGTTGGTCGTATCGTGGCGGGTGCTGTCGAAATATGAATTTACACCGGTGCGCTCTACCCTCCATCCGGTGAGCACCCTGGCTGCTGCTTTTACATCGGCTTCGGTATATTTAGAATCAGGACCTTTTCCGAGGGTGAAAAGTTCCTGTAATTCGCGGGCATAATTCTCATCCGGCGCAGTCTTGGTGTTTTTGTCGCCATTGAGATAAATAAGCATGGCGGCATTTTTGGTTACTTCAGATACGAGGGTCTTGAAATTACCCAATGCATGCTGCCTCAAAAGATTGTGATGAATATAAAGCAATTGTGAACTGCCGATGATGTCTGATTCTGTGGCAAAATGATTGTGCCAAAACAAGGTCATTTTTTCACGGATATTGGGTTGCTGTTTGATGATTTGTTCCATCCACCATGCCTTAAAGGAAATCCTTCTCAAGCCATTGGCGAGCACGCTGTAATTGGCATTGACCCAGGTAGATCCTGCCGCTACATCCGGATCGGTAAAATTTCGGTTATTGTAATTGTTGATGGGTGGATTGGGCATGCTTCCGGGATTGAGCAACGCATCGACGGCTTGAGATGCAGTCATCCCTGAAAAGTTTTGCAGGTCTTGCTGAGATACCCCAAAAAGAGTCCTTTTCAAGAGATGCCGCACTTGTTTTTTATCCCAGGTTCCGGCAAAAGGAGCCAATCCACTCGTGAGCGTTCGTTGTTTTTTATGGGTTTCCTGCACGGATTGTGCTTCCGGAATTGCCAGCACTTCTCCCAAATTTCGGGCGGTTTCGGCAAAAAAGCTTCTTCTGTCGATATTCATATCAAGGCCAATTAATGTAGCAATTTACAAATTTGTCTGTAGATTTTAATAAGGGTTGCATGGATTAACCGATTAATAGCGATGATTTAACATTGCAGCGGATGAAAGTTTTGCAAGGATGTTTACCCCATCGTGCAGATGTTTGATAATTTCCTTAGGTTTGCTCACTATTATATCACCTCTATGGAAACCATGTTGCTCAGTATTCACAATTTTATGCGTTGGATCATTTTGCTCGCCGGAATTTATGCATGTTACCGTGCATTTACCGGTTGGCAAGGGAAGAAAGCCTATACCGGTGCGGACAATAAATCTTCGTTGATTTTTACTTTGTTCTGTCACCTGCAATTGGTAATGGGTTTTATCATGTATTTTTTGAGCAGTCATATCACCAAGTCTGCTCTCAGTGATTTCGGTGCTGCCATGAAAAATGCAGATTTGAGATTTTGGGCAGTAGAACACCCCTTGATGATGATTATTGCCGTGGTTTTAGTGACCATCGGAAGAGCCAAATCAAAACGAGCGACTCAAGATATTTCTAAACATAAAACTGCCTTCTGGTTTTTTGCCATTGCCATGTTGCTCATGCTGGCCATGATTCCCTGGCCTTTCAGCGCACATCCTCGTCCCTGGTTCACTTTTTAAACCGTTTGAAATCGGTTGTATTCCTCTTTCTGATGTTGATTCTTGCACCGGTTAAGGCCCAGCCTCCGGCTTTTGAACATCAAGATTCTTTGATTCGGTACCTTGTTTTCATTCAGTCGGATACCCATGAGGGAAATGCCACAGAAGCCTATTTTGCTGCCCTCTATCTTCAAACCACCCAATTTATCGATCGGATGTGTGATCAAAGTAGGTTCAAGGATGCTGATTTTGTTCGGAAAATGATGCTCGATTTCGGTAATAGGTTCGCCTTTGCGGTGTATTATAAAGACAGTTTAACCCAACTACCGGAACCTTGGAAAGATGCCTTTTACGGCAGAAAAAAGCCACTCACAGAAACCCAAAAACTTACCCTGGCCATCAATGCCCACGTGAATTACGATCTGCCGGAATCGCTGTTTAGCCTTTACCCCTTGGGAAGTATCCGTCATCTATATGGTGATTTCAAACAAATAGATGAAATCTTCGACTCAATTGGCATAGCCTTCTATCAGCGGGTCATCGGAATTTATCCTTGGAATGAACGAGAAATTAGGGTATTGAATCGTTCTATGAAAGGTTCTATGAAATTTGGTTCTTGGAGCAGAAAGCGAGTTTTCAATTTAGCAGAGAAATACGCCAAAGGCGATAAGAAAAAAAAAGGGCGAATCATAAAACGTAAAAATCGTCGGGCTAACCAAATCTCCGGACTCTTGTCTAACCCCAAAGGATTATTAAAAAGGAGCTTTCACATACTGCAAAAAACGGAGTTTGTTCAGCCTCAAGAAAATATCAATAGGTGGTTTGGGACTTAACCAAGAATCGCAAAATTTCATCTTTTACATCGTCGGTATTGAGTTTTTCGGAAGCAGAAATAAATACCACCGGCATGTGTTCTTTGGCCATCCAGCTCTTCTTAAGGTCTTCGATGCTGTAAATGGCCTGATCTTCAAAAATGTCCTCATGGGTAGCTTCAGGGGCATATTGGTCAATTTTATTGAAGACCATGATCACGGGTTTATTGCCTGCTCCGATTTCCTGCAAAGTTTCATTCACCACCAGAATTTGTTCTTCAAAACCGGGATGCGAAACATCCACCACATGCAGTAACAGGTCGCTTTCTACCACTTCATCGAGGGTAGATTTAAAACTTTCAATCAATTGATGGGGAAGCTTGCGGATGAATCCTACGGTGTCACTCAACAGAAATTCGATGGGTGGTTTACTTACATCAGGATGATGCCAAACTACTTTTCGGGTGGTGGCATCGAGGGTGGCAAACAACTTGTTTTCTGCAAGCACATCGGCTTTGCTCAGCAGATTCATCAAAGTGCTTTTGCCCACATTGGTGTATCCGACCAACGAAACACGCATTTTGCCGGTGCGGTTTTTTCGCTGTACCACATTCTGTTTGTCGATGTCCTGAAGTTTTTTCTTGAGCAGCGCGATTTTATCTCTGATTACCCTTCTATCGGTTTCAATCTCCTTCTCCCCCGGACCTTTCATGCCAATACCCCCGCGTTGCTTTTCTAAGTGGGTCCACAAACGGGTTAATCGCGGCAACAAATATTGACTTTGAGCCAGTTCAACCTGCGCTCTTGATTGGGCTGTGCGGGCGTTACGTGCGAAAATGTCCAGAATCAAAGCACTTCGGTCAATGATTTTGATTTTTAATTCACTTTCCAGGTTGCGGATTTGAGAAGGTGACAATTCATCGTCAAAAATGGCCATGTCGATGTCGTTTTCCTGAGCATACGTGACAATGTCGGCGAGTTTACCTGTACCCACGTATGTTTTGGGGTTTGGATATTCGAGTCGCTGAACGAATGCCTTTTTTACTTCGGCCCCGGCAGTACGTGCCAAAAAAGCGAGCTCATCCAGATATTCTTTGGTTTTAACCTCGTTTTGCTGCTTCAGTTCCACCGCTACCAGGATGGCCGATTCAATCACGGCTTCGGTTTGTATATAGTCTCCCAATTTTAAATACGAATAATTTCAGTACTGTCGTTAAATTCGAACCTTTATGTCCAACGGAATTACGCACTTCAATCAAAATTCGACCTTATGGTTTAAGAGACGGATTCCGACTGAAAGATTCTTGTGCAAAGGTCTTAAAAAACCTTTGATAACAGTTGCTTTGTTTTTTCTTTCTGTTTGCTTCATGTCGGCATACGGACAGCGGCAGGAGTGGAGCAATAGCAGAAAGCTAAAAGGAACTGCCGTCTTCACGAAAGTGCTCGGTGAAAATGGCAACGGGGTTTTTCTGATGCGATACCGAAATCGTTTTTTTACCCGCAGTGTGATTGTAGAAAAATACCGCAATCATCTCGGATTTAGCTTCTCCAGAAATATTTCGTTGAGAAAATCGCGCTTAGTATCCCTCGAACTAAATGAAGAGGGGTTGCTATTCTTTACAGCCGGCTATAATAAATCAACTTTACAAAATGAGCTGATTGCGCAGTATTACGATTTTAATGTGCTGGCAAAAACGAAGCCTAGAGTCATCTCCACAGCCTTGTTGTCTGAGGGGTATGACCGAGGTGATTTCAGGGTCCAGGCTTCGTCAGATCTTAAGAGATATGCGGTTTCCTTTACTGAAAAATCTATCAAGGGAAATCGAATCCTCCATTTTAAAATGCTAGACCTCGAATTGCGCGAATTGAAGAGCAATGCGTTTGAGATTCCGGTTAAATATGAAGATTTTATATCCGTTGATTTTCAAACCGATCATCAAGGCCGGGTCTATCTCTTGATGAAAGAAAAATCCAAGACAAGTAGAAAAGGAGAACGAACCTGGGAACCCTGGCGACTTTTCTGTTGGAATTCAGTTTCTGATCAGCTTTCAGATTATGCCCTAAATGACTCAGGCGTTTTCCTGCAAAAGGCCAAAATAAGCATTGATCGGCAAAGGGAGGAAGTATTGGTAACCGCATTTTATTCGAATATGGGTCCGGATGGTTTTAGCGGGATGTATTTGTTTCGCCTTTTCAATCATCCATCCCTTGCACCTACCCGAACATTTTCAAAATTTTCGAAAGATATCATGGTTGATCTTATTGGAGAAAGACACGAGGAGGATGAATCGGAAGCCTATGAATTTGAGCAATTAAAGGCGGTACCGATGAGTCATGGAGGCATTACGGTTGTATCTGAAAGGGCCTCTATGAGCAGTGAAGAAGACGTGATCTATGTAAATGGCATCCCACAAAACACCTCTCGAAATATCTATAATTTTGATGAAGTTTTTGTGCTTAGCCTCGATTCTTCGGGTAAAATTGTTTGGCACAAAATGATCAATAAAAGTCAAAGTTCAATGAATGATGGCGGGTATTACAGCTCAGTGATTGTGGGGGTGACTCAAGATAACATTCATATTATTTTTAATGACAAAATGCGTGGAAACGGGAACGTCATGCAATACAGCATCAATGGAAAAGGAGTGATGAGCGATGTTATTTTATTGCGAAGTGATCGTGAATATTTGTCGGTGATTCCGGCCGAGTCAAAGCAAATTTCTTCAAACAAATTACTCATTCCTGTTTCCAGAGACAAAAAATTTGCACTTTTGAAGCTGATATACTGAATTGATCTCCATACTCAACAGACGCGACATTCTCACCCTCATTTTGATGGTGTTTCTGGCTATTGGAACCCGATGGTTTGTGTTTCCGGGTTTGCAGGAACTACCTTCTTTTCAATTCACGCCCACTTTTGCCGGATTTCGTGCTTTAATCAACCTAAAGCCGGCTTATTTGTTTGTGATCACCAATGGTTTGTTAATGCTTCAGGCCTTATTGCTGAATCGATTATGTGAGCGCCATGGAATCATGCAAGCCAAAACATGGCTGCCCGGGATTCTCTTGTTCTTATTGTCCGGGATGTATCCATGGCAATATTCACTTCTTCCACATCATTTTACCAATTTTATATTGCTTCTGCTCATCCATTTCATCGCTTCGCTGTATGAAAATGAGTTGAAAATAGATAACAAGCTGATGGATATTGGCTTAATTTTCTGTTTGCTGCCATTGGTTAGTTCAGAAGGTTGGTACTTTCTGATTTTTATGATTGTCGCCGTTTCCCTGTTTATCTTCTACGATCTGAATCGAATTTTTCTCCTCGCTTTGAGCATTGTTATGCCCTTGTTATTGTTTGCGGGTATCTGTTTTATTTCCGGTAATCAATACTTGCTGTGGGCGCTCGATACCGGTGATGTTTCCTCTTTTGGGGTGAATCATTTAATTCAGTACCGTGCTTTTTTAGGACCGTTAATGTATCCTGCGGCATTGGGTATTTGGGGTTTGGCAATGATTCAAGGTGGCATTGGGTCAATTCCCAGTAAGACACGAAAAATTTATTACACCTTTCTTTCGCTGATGATATTGGATGCCTTAATCTCCGCTTTTGGGGTGCGCAACTTTTTCAGCAACATCGCATTGATGCCCTTGCCGTTGAGTATTTTTGTGGCCTACTTTTTTGTCTACCTGCGCACCACGTGGTTAAGGGAACTGCTTTTCCTGGTTTTGATCCTGCTGATTATTTTCACCCAGTTGATTTTTAGAAACTACTTTTAGGATAGAATTCCATTTGAATTTTGATTCAGGTTGTTCTGATTATCATCTCGAATCATTAGGTTTGCATATTCAATCACAAAAATTATGCTTCCTGAATTAAAACCTGTTTTTGATTTGATGACCGCTCACATGGATAAAGCCATCAATCACGCCAAAGTTGAATTCAATAAAATTAGAGCCGGAAAGGCTTCTCCTGCTATGTTGGATGGATTAACGGTAGAATATTATGGATCTCCGGTCCCACTGCAGCAAGTTTCCAGCGTAAATACACCCGATGCAAGAACCATTGTGATTCAGCCATGGGAAAAGAACGTGATACCGGCGATTGAAAAAAGTATCATCAATTCTAATTTGGGCTTCAATCCACAAAATGATGGCAATGTGATTATTATTTCAGTGCCACCATTAACCACTGAACGTAGAACTCAATTGGTTAAACAACTTAAAGGAGAAACGGAAGCGGCTAAGATAGGGGTTCGCAATGCCAGAAAAGAAGCCAATGAAACCCTGAAGAAAATGCAGAAGGATGGTTTAGCAGAAGACGCTGTTAAAGCCGGAGAAACCGATATCCAAAAGCAAACGGATGCCTATATAAAGAAAGTAGATGATTTAACGGCAGAAAAAGAAAAAGAGATCATGACCATTTGATCGGTTAAAACATCAAGTGATCGGTTGAATTATGAACAACCGTCTTAAATCCTTTTTCCTTTGAATACTCAATCACATACAAACAAAGGTTCGTATGCTTGTAGTCCTCCATCAACTGAAGGGGAGTTCCGTTCAAGAGACATAAAAAACACTTCAAAGCACGTCCGTGCATCGCAATTAAAATGGGGTCTTCTTCAGGTTTACTCATGATCGTTTCCAACCCTCGGATTTGCCTTTTATGAATTTGCCTGGGTGATTCTCCGCCTTCAATTTCTCGGTCTAACAATCCTTGTTGCCACTCACGTATGATTCTTTCATATTGAATGATAGATTCAGGCGTTGAAACTTTTCCTTCAAATATCCCCCAATTAATTTCATTGAGTTCTTCTAATGATTCATAGTTGATCCCTATATCAATAAAAGGTTGCACACTTTGAATGGTGCGTTTCAATTTCGAAGTGTATATTTTTTTGAAAGGAATATGGTGATACGCGCGGAAGAACAATTCACTTTGCAGGATGCCTGTTTCATTCAGCTCACTATCAACGCCGCTTCCTTGAATGATTCCTCGTTTATTATAATCGGTTTCACCGTGACGAATGATATAAATCGCTTTATTTGTATCCAAAGCCTATCTGATGCAAGTTTTTACAGGTTACAAAGATATTAATTTAAGCAAACTGAATGAAATGCTTCGCCATACCTTATCTGAAACTTTGGGAATGGAAGTAACAGAATTGGGGCCTGATCATCTCACCATGCGGATGCCGGTGGATCATCGCACCAAACAACCTTTTGGAGTATTGAACGGAGGTGCATCGCTGGCGCTGGCTGAATCTGCTGGAAGCATGGCCGGAAACATGGTAGTTTCAAAAGAAAAATATTGCGCCGGACTCGAAATCAACGCCAATCACCTTCGCGCGGTGCGGGATGGATGGGTGCATGCCACTGCAACGCCCATTCATTTGGGAGGGAAAACACAGGTATGGGATATTCGCATCAAAGATGATCATGGTCATTTGGTATGCATTTCACGACTCACCTTGGCCGTACTCGATAAAAAATGAACTCCAAAGGATTTTGCTATTACCGTTTGCCATCAGAGCAAATTATTTGGTTGATGGAAGGAGTTGTGAAGCCCTTTGAACATGCGGGCATCCCGGAAGAAGGTTTCGTTTTGGCACCCTTTGCAGGGGACTCAGCGTGGGTGTTGCCCGCAATGGCGAAAGAAGTGAAGACGGTGGATGCATCAAAAACGATATATACTCGGCCTGTGGATGCCATTCCAACCGAAGGAAAGGAAGAAACACTCGAAAGGATTAAGGCTTCGATTGCTTTGACTGAACAAGGTAGATTAAAGAAGGTTGTAGCGGCCAGGGCCAAATGGATATCCAATCCGTTAAAGCTCAATCTGTTCGAGTTATTCAACATCCTCTGCCGTGAATATCCGGATGCATTTGTGTATCTGTGGTCCTCCCCGGAAACCGGAACCTGGTTGGGCGCCTCTCCTGAAATGCTGTTTCGCCATAGCGGTAATCAGGCTAAAACCGTTGCATTGGCCGGCACAAGAAAAAATGCGGCCGGGTGTTCTTTTGAAAATAAAGAAATCGCTGAACAGCAATGGGTCTTGAGGTTTTTACTCGAATCATTGGAGCAATTGGGTTGTTTGCATATCGAAGCAGGACCGCTGTTGGAGCGAAATGCAGGACACCTCATTCATTTAAATAATGCGGTTTCTTTTGAATTGGGACATGTGGCAGATCGTTGGAAGATTATGCAAACTTTGCATCCAACCCCCGCAGTTTCTGGATACCCTCAAAAGGAATCGATTGCATTTATTCATAAACTCGAGCATTTCAATCGGTCCTATTACAGTGGTTTTTTGGGTCCGTTCAGTCCATTGCATGCCGATATGTTTGTCAATTTAAGATGTCTTCAATATTTCAGTGAAGGAGCCATCCTTTACGCCGGAGCCGGCATCATTGAAGATTCTGTTCCGGAAGATGAATGGTCAGAAATGGAGGAGAAACTGGCTACATTGGGAAGGTGGTTGTAGAATTTTAGTCATTACACCTGAGTATGTTTCCTTCATGTTGAGGCTCGTCATAAATTCGCGATTTTTAAATGGTCCTAGAACAAGAATGATGATATTCTTGAAATAAAAATCCCTTAATCCAAAAACGTAAATCCCAAATGAACCCCGGCATACCAACCTCGAACACTCGTCTCAGGACCTTGACGCATGCGGGTTTCGGCAAACCATTTTTTGTTGCTCAAATCGAGCTGATATCCGCCCCAAGCGGAGGCAATCAATTTTTTGAATCGTGCGCCCAACATCAAGGAACCGTTGGTGGTAAAGGCAGGGTTGAAATAGGTACTGAACTTCTCTTCCCCTAAAAAGCCGTTTTGAATAGACGGGTCTTTGGCAGTTTGAACCACTTCTAAAGACAAATTGGTGAAACCCAATCCCCACGATGGACAAACGATCCAATGTTTTGATTTGGAAGTAAGGTTATATCCGGATTCGCTGTGAAGGGTAAAACCCAATAACCTGAATTGGGTGCTGTCGTTAGGTGCAAGCTTTTGCGGAATCATGAAATTGAAGATTAAATTGCTTGAAACCTTTTTCTTCAAACTGCCAAAACTAAAACCCGCGAAATACATTTCATTGTTAAAACTATGTTTCCCCAAAGCAGAGAAATAACGGTTTAAGTCACTCAAATCGAATTGATATAAGCCACCCGTTGCGGCAAAAAAGCCACCATTTTGTGCCAAATCCGCTGGCTCGTCGGGTTCTTCATCGTCTTCATCGTCGCGGCCATAAGTATAATTTTCGCTCGGATTGAAGTGGTTGAACAACACAAAATTAAACATGTCAGACAAACGAGCGTTCAGGAAAGAATCTTTGCGCAAATTGTACAACATGATAGATTCTTCAGGCACACCGGCAAAAATGCTGTCGATATGCTCCTGGACATTTTTCCAGCCTTCGTCTTCAATGCTTTCGTTGTATAAAATGCCGATAGAAAAAACTTTCTGACGAACGACCTGATCTCTGGCACTCTGGATGCGGTGCGCCAAGGATTTGAAATTATACCAATTGCAAGAGTTTTCTTCTTGAATCGAAGTGGCACTATGGCAACGTCCGAATTGTCCGAAAAACTTTCCTCCCTTGATCTTAAATTCTTCCAGATAGCGGGCGTACATATACTTTTCACGATAAATGAACTGGTGGGTGGCATTGTCATCTTCATAACTTGTCCAGGTTTGAACATCTTCCAATCCTTTGATTACGCGTTCAAATTCTGCAAATTGATCTCCCAAAAAGGCACGGTAATCGGCGGTATGACTTCTGAAATTGGTGATGATCTTCTCAATGGTGCCGTTCGAAGAATAACTATTGAAGTAATCTGTGCCATCTTCACTTTCATTGAAGATCTTATTGTCGTTATACGAAACCAAACTCAACAAACTTTCTACATGGAGTTCAATAGAATCGGGTGTTTCTTTGTCTTTCGGAATCATCAGACTGAGTACTTTACATGCTGAGTAAACTCCCCGTTCGAGATCAATTCCGGAGAAATATAATTTTTGATCAGACGGCAAGGTTTTGTTGTACTCCATCATATCCTTGTAGGCATAGGCCAATTCTTTGAATGAATAGGCTTTTAGTACTTCGAACAAGACACTGTCGCCGGTTTGAATGTATTGGTTGATGAGCCATCCGCTGCTGTATCCATATTCGATGAGCACGTTGCGAACACCGGCATTTTGATGCAGGTACTTGATCATTTTAACCCATAATTTGGCATTGCTTTTTAAATAGGTATGGTTTTCTCCGGTAATAAAAACATCAAAATCCTTCACCACTGAATCCAAATCATGCAATCCTGCGAATGTATCGGCATACAAATGGAGCGTATCGATGATGGTTGTTTTCTTATCATCCGCCTGAACTCTGCCGGTGATTCCGGCCAATATGAGCAACAAAAACAAATATTTTTTCATGAAGATGCAATTTACCTTTTGAAATGAAATTCAGCGCGATTATTTTTTGGTCATCTTCTGATTCCTCTGAATTAGCGTATGTAATCGCAGATGTTTGTGGGGATTTGGGTCTTCGTTTAATCTTGAATGACTCGGTTCAGACCTTCATCAAATCGATTCCAACAGAATCTTCATATACCTTTTGTCAGAAATTTCTTTCGCCCCTAGCCATTCAGTAAAATGATTCAAATATTGAGAATCAATCATCCTAAAACCCCGGTCCTTCAGCGTATTCACCAAAAATGCGAAAGTTGCTTTAGATGCTCCCGGGATAGTATGAAACATACTTTCACCGAAAAATACTTTGCCCAATACGATGCCATATAGTCCGCCGGCGAGTTTTCCATCTTGCCATGCTTCGAAACTGTAGGCAAACCCCATTCGGTTAAGTTTTTTATAAACTTCCAGTATTTCCTCGCTGATCCAGGTTGAATCTCGGTCGGCACATCCATCAATCACCGAATCAAAGGCCGTGTTGATGGTAAATGTGAAGGTTTCGGCTTCCAATAACTTGATCAGGCTCTTTCTCAATTCAAATTTTTTCAAGATAAAGACCGCCCTTTTTTTGGGTTTATGCCAATAAATGACCGAATCCTCTGCCTCTTCTGCCATGGGGAAATAACCATTGGCATAGGCAAGAACGACCTGTTCAGGGTTCAATTCCTTTTTTTCGGTGAGATCATGTTGCATGGACAGTAGAATGATTGTAATCCGACACAAAGGTACGTCGCAGGCCGAAATTATCGATACCGGTTCTTATCTTCGCAGGCATGAAAATAATCTGTGTAGGTCGCAATTACGTTGCCCATGCGAAAGAATTAGGCAATGAAACACCAACGGAACCGGTCATCTTTTTAAAACCGGATTCTGCCATCCTGAATGCGAAGGAACCTTTTTTTATTCCGGATTTTTCAGATGATATCCACTATGAGGGTGAATTGGTGGTGAGAATCAACCGAATCGGCAAACACATTGAAGAACGTTTTGCACATAAATACTATGATGAAATTACCGTAGGAATCGACTTCACAGCCCGCGACCTGCAAGCCAAACTCAAGGAAAAAGGACTTCCCTGGGAATTAGCCAAGGGGTTCGACCGAAGTGCAGTTTTGGGGCAATGGCATAATAAATCGAATTTTGATCTGAAGAATCTCCATTTTTACCTGCATAAAAATGGTGTTGAAGTGCAGCATGGCGAAACGTCCTTAATGCTCTTTTCGATCGATAAAATCATCGCTTTTGTGAGTCGATATTTCACCTTGAAAATAGGAGATGTGATTTACACCGGAACACCTGCAGGAGTGGGCAAAGTGATGCCGGGAGATTTGCTTTCAGGGAAACTTGAAGGCTTAGATTGCTTTGAAATAAAAGTAAGATAGAGGTTCTGGCTCAAGTCCTTTTTCCTCTTTTCACCGTTTCTTACCTTTGAAAACATATTTTTGTTGCATGACCATGCGGTTGAACTGGAAATTTGTGTTGTTGTCGTTTGCGGGGATTTCAGGCATCTTGGCCATGACCTATCTTTTCAATAATCCGTCAGAGGTCGGAAATATTCAATCTCGGGCCAACATGGTTACCCACGAAGATCGCGATTATGTGCCGGAACAGCTCCCTCAACAATATTTCGGCGCCCCCTTGCATGGAGAACTCACCCTTTCGGGCACCTTTGCGGAATTGAGGAGCAATCATTTTCACTCCGGACTCGATTTTAGAACCGGTGGCAGAGAGGGGTTGCCGGTCTTGGCTTCCGCCGACGGATATATCAGCAGAATCAGAATCAGTTCCTATGGATTTGGCAAGGCGCTCTACATCGCTCATCCGAATGGATATACCACCGTTTATGGACATGTTAAAGATTTTAACGGATTCATTCAGGATTTTGCCATCCGCAAACAATATGAAACCCAATCCTTTGATCAGGAGTTATACTTGCTTCCCACCGATCTTAGGGTAAAGAAGGGAGATACCATAGCGTGGTCAGGAAATACCGGCGGTTCGGGTGGTCCGCATCTTCAT
>JBIIVF010000167.1:0-4941 GCA_044339595.1 Bacteroidia bacterium | reverse complement strand
GCCGTTCTCCGATTTCTCTATTACATAATGATCAATTGGCACTTTGGGATTGATCACGCTGTCCCAATTAATTTCTATAAAACGATCCTCTATCACCGTAGCTCGGATCAACTCAGGTGGAGGCACGCTGTTGATCCATAGTGGCGCAGCTTCACAGGTATCAGAAAATGAAACCTGCAGATTGCCTGCCGCTTCAATTCCTTTTATTTTATAATGATGGGAAACATGACAAATAATTTGACTGTCGATATACGCAAGGGTATTGCCATCCGTTTCACCCAAATAGGCATAATTACCCTGGTTGTCCATTTCTTCTCTCCAGACTTCATATTTTTTCACCTGATTCCATCCCACATAGGGAGTCCAGCTCACCATCGCCCTATTAACTTCTCCAATGGCTTTGGTTTCTATGGTACAATGTTTCGCTGAACTGACCGCGTTCGACACCAAACCACAGGCATTTCGGGTGAGTGTCTTAACGCAATATACATTCGACAACGTATTTAAATTTTTAAGTTCAAAAGAGGTTTGATCGATCCCATTTTGCATGCCCACAGGTTCCCAGGAATCATCGACGTCTACATAGTACAAGTAAGCATTAAAATCCGGCATGACGCTTTTTTTATGATCGAGCTGAATAGATTCATCATCCAGAACAGTAACCCTTAACATTTCGACATTCACCGGAGGAATAGTGTCACCGATCACCACCTTTTCCGAATCAAGGGTATCCGTGCAGCCAAGTATATTGGTCACAATCAATCGAATGGGTATTGGACCTGATTTTGAACTATTTATAGAGACTTTATTGCTATAAAAACGGTTCGTGTCAATCCCCCATTCATAGCTGCGCAGAGTGGTATCACTCATGCCGGTGCTTTGCACTACTATGGTATTGCCAACGCAGTTAAATTCACTGATGGCATTGAAATCGGCCTGAATGGATTTGAGCTTGATATTTTGTTCAAAACTGCCTGAACAACCCGCTTGATTGGTTACTTTCAATTTGACGTTGGGCATTCCGTCATCACCAAATACATACTCCGGATTCTCTTTGATGGAAGAATCGATGCGACCATTTTGATGAAATTCCCATAGATATGTAAGCCCTGTATCCGAGGTTGTTACCGGCTTAAACTTGACGGGGTATCCATAGCAGGTGCCTTCATAATCAAAAAAAGCACTTGGGTAAGGAAACACGCGAATGGTATCTTTGGGTGGCATGGCATAGGTGCAACCAAAAGTATCGCTCAAAATCATCAAGGGAATATACGTGCCGGGTAATTGATACGTATGCGCAGGGTTAGGCACATTTTTATAAACTTGACCATCGCCCATATCAAATTGCAATTTTGTGGCCCTTACATTTTGCGAAGTGAAATTTACTTCCAAAGGTGCACAACCCATTTTTTTATCAAAATTATAATCCCCTATTGGACCATTGACCAAGACAAAATCAGGAAAAACAACCGTATCCCTGCATCCTGTTTCATTTTCAATGATGAGCGTTACGGTGAACTTACCTGCGTACAAATACAATTTGGAAGGATTTTGTTCTACAGAAGTACTGCCATCCCCAAAATCCCAAAACCATTTAACAATGCGCTTGCCTGCAGAAGTAGATAAATCCCTGAATTGAACAAACAATGGCGGACAATCTGAATTCATGCTATCCGCTTTAAAATCGGCATAGGCTCTTTCTTTTTCTATATCGAGCGGATAATCTATTTTAGAGACACATCCATTGGTATCCGTAATGGTCAAGGAAAGCGGGTAAATTCCGGCTTTTGAGTACGATTTGTTATTAGTAAGTTCATTGCTGAAATTTCCATCCCCAAAATCCCACTTTACTTTTAATATTTCAGGATCCCAGCCGGGAGCAATGGTTTGAAATATATAGCTCAGGGCCTGGCAGTCCGAAAATCGTCTGATTTTAATATCTGCGCCGATTACGCCATGCACCTTCACCGGAAATTCGAGCAAACCCTGGCATCCATTCGAATCGATTCCAATCAGTCTAATTTTGTAAATCCCATTTGCATCCGGACCCGGTTTCAATAACGTATGCTGAAGGGTTCCGGCTGAGGTAATTGTTATTTTTTCTCCACCGATACTCCAATATAAAGATTTGAAATTGGCCGGGTTGCTGGAACATATCAATTGAATATTGAGTGGCGCACATCCTTCGCTGGCCTTTACATCTCCTTCCACCATCGGACCTGTCACTTCAAACGACATGCTCGCGGTGTCCCAACAAGAAGAATTTTTACTATTTACCCTGAGTTTTACCACATATTTTCCGGGTTTATCATAAACAAGTTTGTGATCCGGACCGGTGAAACTATCCACTTCAGTAAACCACTTATAGGCATAATGTACTTTTTTAACGGCTTCAACGTTGAGGGTAGCCGGTGCACAGAAGTTTCCGTAATAATTGATAACGGCTTCTGTAAGTTCTTTTGGAAACTCGATCTTCTTTTCCATAGAATCGATGCAACCAAATCTAAAATTGAAGACTTTGAGCAATACGACAGCACCATCCTGCTTTGGATAAAGCACCAATTTCTTTTGATTGGGCAGAGCGATGGGGCCACCGGATATCCCTTTTAACACCCAAACCATGCTATCCCCTCCCACCGATTTATCCAATAAAACCACACTGTCTGTAAAGCACATATCCAGGCTGCTTACATCCATTTTGGCCCAAGGGGGAGCGATGTAAATTTGATTTTCTTTGATGATGGTATCTTCACATCCATTGTTTACGGTGATCAGCGCAACGCTATACCAACCCGAATCATGGTCTGATTTAAGAGTTCCGTTAGATTTATTCGAAAAAACTTCATTGGGCGTTCCTTTACCCATCATCCAAATGGTGTCATGAATGTACACTCCATTGGGTTTGGATGTGTTTTGAAAGGTATATTCCGTTTTGTTACAGATGGTGTCTTTGACCGATACAAAATCCGGATGAGTCTTTAAACCTACCCGAATTTCTATTTCCTTGCTTGCCTGACAACCTGATAAGGTGGTGATGTACAATTTCACTTTGTAAACGGTATCTTTCGTAAAAGTGAATGATACACTTGAATCTATTGTCTTTTTGAATGTTCCTTCACCAAAATACCAGGTTTTATCGATGACAGAATCAAACGTGGTAATGAGGTCTTTGAAATCTACGGTCAAGGGTGCGCAACCCTGTCGTTTTGAAGCATCAATGTCTACTTTAGGAGTTTCTATCAACACCTTTTTTGCAAATGTTTTGGTACACCCGATGGCATTGGTTGCAATGAGTTCAATGGTATGTTCACCTTCCTCCTGAAACGTAAATAATACCTGATCTAAACTTCCATTGGCCTTTCCATCACCTTTCCAGTTTAATTGTGAATAGTTGCTGCTGTTGCTGGAGGCAATCACTTTTAAGGGTGATTTGCAACTGATGCTGTCCGACAAGGTAAAATAAGGTTCCGGACCATTTTCAATCACAATATAGGCTGTTTTTACCATGGTTTCCTGGCAATCCTTATCTACCATAGCTTTTAGAGTAACAGTATAAGTACCGGGTTTTGTGTATTCGTGCGACACACTCAAACCACCGGATTTAGTACCGTCACCAAAGTCCCATTCATACTGTAACCCTTGCATTACCGGGGCCGTTTGGTTGGTAAATTGTATGGTAGCAGGTACGCATGCCTTGGTTTTATCTGCCGAAAAATTGGGCAACAAACTGCCCACTTTAATCATGTCCTTGTTACTCCCGGTAGAGGAGCATCCATTTGATTTAGTGACCTTTAAAGTCACCGTAAAACTGCCGGATTTCTGATAGGTATGCTGAGGGTTACGTGCATTAGAAGTATTTCCATCGCCGAAATCCCATAAGAAATTATCACCGCTTGATGTTCCCGAAGAAAGATCGCTGAATTGAACCGCAAATGGGGCTTTACAATAGAAGGTCCGATCTGCACCGATTTTTATTTCCGGTGTTTGATTGGTTTCTACATAGTCTATTCTTTGGATTTTACTTTCGCAAAGGTTGATGTCTTTCACCACGAGGCTCACGTGGAACCTCCCCACCGCTTTATACGTATGCGACGGGTTTGAATCTCTGGAGGTATTACCGTCTCCAAAGTCCCAAACCCATGATTTGATAGGCCCATCACCGGGTGTAGACAAATTTAAAAATTGCGATGATAAAGGCACACAACCACTGAGTGGATTACCGGAAAAATCAGCGGCCGGGTTCTTGAAAACCTCAATGTAGGCTGTTTTTGTAATCGCAGACCGTTTGTTGGCAGAATCAGTCACTTCCAGGGTGACCGCATATTTGCCTGCTTGGTAATAAATTGCTTTAGGATGCTCTAAAACACTGTAGTTCCCATTTCCAAAGGTCCAACGATAAGTTAGATTTGAACCGGTGCTTTTATTGATGAATTGGATGCTCACAGGGGCGCATCCTTTGGTAGTATCTGCTGAAAAATTGGCAACAGGTTGTGACTTCGCCAAAATGCCGATACACACCAACCAAATAAAAAGCAATTTACCTTTCACATATAAAAATCAAATTTACCTTTTATTTACTATACTGCGCGCTATAAAATATTACATTTTAACGAACCTTGATGTCCAGATGCCCATCGGTGTCATTACTTTAACTATGTAAATACCCGGGTTAAGCTGCTCTATATTGATGCCATCCGCTCTCTCATTATTTGAATCTTGAATTAAAACATGGCCTTTCATATCGAGCAATTGAATTTCCTCGATGATGACTCCTTGTTGATTCAAAACAGAGATTACCGAGGTTGCCGGCGATGGATAAAGACCAAAGGATGTTTTCTTTAGATTTCCGGCTGAATTGAGAAATGGAATCTGAATATTTTTGGTGAGTTCATTTTCACATCCGAAGAAATCCTTGACCCAAAGAGAAATTGGGATGATTTG
>JBIIVF010000166.1:0-4949 GCA_044339595.1 Bacteroidia bacterium | reverse complement strand
TATGGAGGACTGAAGCTACCGTGTTTAAACTTTCTGAGGTATTGTCCGGACAATATGTGTTGAAAGTTTTTTTCAAAAATGGTCAAACAATTGCTTCTAAGCTTTTCATACAATAAGAATATTTTAATTTCAGTTTGGTATGGATGTATTTAATCTCCATTATTTTGAGAATTGACGTCCGTATAATGATGCCGCTCGTTGATGGATTTTTCCGTTTTAAACTTGACTTTTCTTCAACAATTTTTAACTTGCATGAAAAAATGCTATGAAAACAATAATTCTCTCAGCCTTGGCGGCCTCTATGGTATTTCTAAACGCATGTTCGGATGATATGCTGGATGTAAAATTTGATCTTCCATTGGGTAAAGTAACGTTTACTTTACCGGCTCAGACTTCCTCCGGCACGTTTGATTTATCGCCGACAACCATTGCATTAAATCTGGATAGTATTGCAAGTGCCAACGGCGTTTCACTCGATAAATTTGAAACTGTAAAAGTAAAATCTTGCATGTTTAAAATCTTAAGTCCGGCAGGTGCCAACTTCAATGCATTGCAAAGTGCAGAAGCTCTTGTGCGCGATCCGGCATCCGGTCAGGCTACCGGTAAAAGAATTGCCATGATAGAGAACATTCCGGATGGTAAAACAGAGCTAGAATTGTTGATGACAGATGAAAATGTACTGGACATCATCAGAAAACCTTTCGAAATTTCTGCCAAAGTGGTGACTACTGAACCGGTGAGTCAAGCCACTTCGATAGAAGCAACCATCGTGTTGGAAGTGGTGGCGAACCCGACCAACAAATAACTTTTCATCCCAATGAATCTAAAAGCCGTTTCTTCAGGGACGCGTCTTTTTTGTATTTGTTTGGAGGGTTTGATGACAATGATCATCAGCACACATGCATTATTCTTGAATAGTTGTTTCCATATCATTGTCCAAATTGCACTAATTTTGGAACATGGAAAAAGTTGTAATTGCAGGAGGAGGATTGGCCGGTTCACTGATGGCGGCGTACCTCGGCAAAAGAGGATATGAGGTTGAATTGTATGAGCGTAGGGTAGATATGCGCAAAAATTGGATATCTGCAGGGAAGTCCATCAACCTGGCGCTGAGCACCCGGGGACTAAATGCCCTGGAAAAAGTGGGTCTGAAAGATGCCATGCTCACCCACGCCATACCTATGAATGGCAGAATGATGCACGATGTGCAGGGAAACCAAAAATATCAGCCCTACGGCAAAGAAGGCCAATATATCAATTCGGTTTCAAGGGGAACGTTGAATGTGATTTTATTGGATCTGGCCGATAGCTATCCGAATGTGAAAATATTCTTTGAATGCCTTTGCACCGAAGCCGACCTCGAAAAAGGAACCGCAGTATTCAAAAAGTCAGATGGCACCGAATTTACGGTACAGGCTGATCGCTTGATAGGCGGAGATGGTGCATTCTCAGCCATTCGAAATGAAATGATGAAGACCTCGCGCTTCGATTATTCACAGGATTATGAGAATTATGGTTATAAAGAATTGACCATCGCGCCCAAAAATGGCGAATTTGCCCTGGATAAAAATTGCCTGCATATCTGGCCCAGAGGCGAGTTTATGCTGATCGCATTGCCCAATCCGGATAAAACCTTTACCTGCACATTGTTTTTTCCTTACGAAGGACCGGTGAGTTTTGACGCCATCCGCACAGAGGCAGATTTGATGTCTTTCTTTAAATCAACTTTCCCGGATACCATCCCACTGATGCCTGATTTGGTCAGCGATTTTTTTGGAAATCCTACAGGATCTTTGGTTACGGTCAGATGTTATCCATGGGTGAGAGGAAAAGCCGCCCTCATTGGCGATGCAGCCCATGCCGTAGTGCCCTTCTATGGACAAGGCATGAACTGCTCTTTCGAAGATGTGTTGGCCTTGGATGAATGTCTTGAAAATCACCAATTTGATTGGGATAAAGCCATGCAAGACTATCAGCAAATCAGAAAACCCAATGCCGATGCCATTGCCGATCTGGCCTTGCAGAATTTTGTTGAGATGCGCGATAAAGTTGGAGATGAGAATTTTCTGCACTACAAGAAGATTGAACATGAATTGTGTGAATTGTATCCCGAAATGTTTCGCTCTCAATACGAATTGGTCAGCTTTACCCTCGAACCCTATCAATTTGCCAAAGAGCAAGGGGCTCGAAATACAGCCATGGTGAATGATTTAATTGCCTTAAATCTGGAGGACAGAATTACGGACCGGGAATTTATGCTGAATTTTTTTAGAGCGCATTTGAATCAGGGAACGGCCGGCTGATGGCGTTGAGCAAATTTTTTAAAGATGCTCTATTTGTTCAGGCTCTTAATGTCTTGATTAAACCTGTGTGGATTTTGGTGGTCGATCGGGCTGTTCAAAATCTCTTGCCACCCGAACAATATGTGGCCTACTACAGTTGGTTAAGTTTCACCATTTTGTTTGTGATTTTATTGGATGTTGGCATTAATTCTTACAACAATACCAAAGTAGCCGGTGATAAGAATTTTCTGAAAACGCATTTTAATTCGTATCTCCATGTCAAAGCCATATTGGCATTGGTGTACGCATTGTTGGCGATAGGGGTGGCATACGTAATTAGCATTCCCTCGGCCGAGGTGATGGTGCTGACTTTACTGGTTGTCTATCAGATTTTGGTATCGTTCACCCAATTTTTCAGGAGTAACATAACGGCCTTGGGTTTTTATCGTTCAGAGGGATGGCTTTCGATCAGTGATCGGGCATTTGCTATAGTGATTTGTGGCTTGTTTTTATGGGTTCCGGCGCTCAAAAATTATTTTAATATTTCTGTTTTTATTGCGATTCAGATTGCCGGTGCTGCATTGACTTTGATCACGGCAGGCTGGCTGCTGAGGCCTTCTATTAAGCAGTCTTCGGTGCTGCCTCAAAAGGTCTTTTTAACCCGGGTAATCAAAGAAACCTGGCCCTATGCACTTTTGATTGCACTGATGGGCATCTACAGCAGAACCGATGCAGTGATGTTGCGGTTTTTGGCAGAAGATGGCACCGCAGAAACCGAAGCCTATGCCATGGGTTATAGATTGTTGGATGCCGGCTCTATGCTCATCGCGGTCTTCAGCGGATTGCTTTTGCCCGCCTTTGTGCCCCTTTTAAAGCAAAGAGAACCCTTATTTAAATTGGCGCATGCCGCATATGGTCTCATCTACATATTGGTATTACCGGGTATTTTGTTTTGCGTTTTTTATCCAAATTTTATCATCGACTTTTTGTATCCCGACAAACTCAATCCTTCCGCCTACGACGTTTTTGTTTTTTTAATGTCGGTGCTTCCCGCAGCCGGAATCATCTATGTTTTTGGGGCGCTGCTCACCGCAGCCGGAGAACTTCGGTTTTTGAATTTGATGGCGATGATCACGGTGTTTATCAATGTGATCGGAAATGTGTGGCTTATCCGCCAATATGGGAGCGCAGGTGCCGCCATTGCCACATTGGTCAGTCAATGGGTATTCGCCCTGGGATGTTTGATCAAAAGCTATCAGCATTTTAATTGGACTTTAAATATGGGTAAGGCATCCGGCATGATGGCTTGGTCTGTGTTTGTTTTTTTACTCATTTTTGCCATGTTCAAGTTCGAGTTCGATTGGAAATTGAGTTTGGTGGTTGCATACGCCGTTTCGCTCGTGTTGATTTTTGTTTTCGGTCCATCCGAAATAGAAAACGGCATCACCGCTATTTTGAAAAAAGATCCAGACAAATCTAGCCATAGAATTGCCCCCTGATTATAAACTATTCATTTATTCGTCTACTCTTTTAAAGGTCATTACTTTTTGTTCTGCTTAATTTAAAAGATGCAGGCAACTGAACGGATTTGAACTTATGGAATTCCGAAAATACTAAAAGAAGCCCAATAATAAGGTGGGCTCTTTACATGATCGCGATACCAAACCATCGATTGGCGCAGCGCTTCATACGGTGTTGCATGATTCTCCTTGATGTAAATTTCCATGAACTTACCCATGAGCTTAACGGTTTCCCTGTCATCAATATTCCATAAACTCATCAACACATTGTCGGCTCCGGATATCTGAAAGGCCCTCGCCAAACCTATGACACCTGCTTCGTGGGTGCTTCCCAATCCGGTTTGACAGGCACTCAATACCACCAAACGCGCATTTAATTGGCATTTTAGCCGGATATCCTGAATCTCTCTGGCAGTTAGAAAAGCCGATTCTTCATTAGAACCTGATAGAACCAGAAAACTGCCATCCAAGGGATTGGTTGCGTCAGCAATGCCATGGGTGGCAAAGTATAAAATATCATAACCACATAGGTTCATGAGAACGTTATTTCGAGTGGCATTTTTACCCTCTAAGACGGTCGTTTTATAAGAGGCTGTATCAAAAATTCGTACAATTTGGGCCACTTCTTTTTGGGCTCCGGGCAAATCCGGGAAATGCCACTTGGTACCTTTGGGATAAACGGGATTGCTCACAAACAAAGCGTGTTTTTCTTTCTCTATCGGTCTGTAATAATCTTCTTTTTCTTTCTTTTTGAGATAGTCCATCGCCATCAGTTCAAACAAACTCGGTGCAATCGAATAACTCATTTTATCAATCAAATCAACATCGTTATTGATTTTAAAACAGGCAAAGGGTAAGGTCGCCAGGTTTAAAGTGGGAATGATAATGACATGAGCGAGACTGTCTGCAAAGTTGGGAAACGGAAAGAGCATTCGATTCAATTCAGAAAAGACTTTGACCATGACGGCTTGTTCTGCTGCCTGTTTCTTTTCTGAATCCGGGTCCTCTTCATCTTCCACTTCGGCACCCCTTATTTGTGAAGTCATCATCTTGTTTTTCATTGAAAACTGACGATTAATGAAATTGGTCATCTCTGAAAGACTGTCAGACGTAATGAAAAAGGCCGCTTGTTGCACAGTCTGATCAG
>JBIIVF010000165.1:0-4987 GCA_044339595.1 Bacteroidia bacterium | reverse complement strand
ACCGAATGATAATGATCCCTTTATGCGGATGAACCATCAAACCTGAAGTTCCTTTTTAGATTTATATGTCGGGTATTTTTAACGATTGGAAACAATTGAGTATTTTTGATGATAATCTGTTCCAAAAAAGACCAAATGACGCGTGAATCTATGAAATACTTGAACCCATCGTTTTTATTGGCCATCCTTTTTTTTGCCGTTGCTATGACCTGGAATTCCTGTAGCGGACAAAAAGGCAAACACATGCACATCCTTTCTGCAAAAGCAGGGGATTCTATCACCTACATTCAAAAAGATGACACCCAATCCTATGCTATGACCGGCGAGATTGAAGTTGCCCATACGGATAGCTTTTCAACGCTCATGGTTATAAGCGAAGGTAAAAATCTAAAATTCAGCAATATTCCTGCTGATTTCCTGAATCAGAACTGTACGGTTGAGTTTTCAAAAAATGAATTCAAAGACTATTTTCCGGCAGAATGGGCCTTATTAAAGGATGCGGAGAACTTTGCCACTTTGCGCATTTATGTTGAAAGCGGATTCTTCCATTTGATTGTCATCAATTCCATCAACGGAACGGAAATCGCGCGACACGCAGAAAAGTTTTAATCTTATTTTTCTTTTTTGGGAGGACGTTTGTGTTTGCCGACGGAAATCCCTAAACGAAAATCCAATGCATCCCATTTATAAGGACTTTTCACGCCGTCAAAGAAGGGGGTACCGATTCCTGCGCCCCCAAATGTTTCAAACACCCATTTTCGTCTTCCCAATCTGGACATATACTTTCGGCCTGTTGTAAAACCCAGATAAAAAGCTCTTTTAGGTTCTGCTCCATTCATCGAAAGACGGCTCAATTTGAGATACGGTGCAACAAAAGGCCCACTGGGGTAAGCGCGATTCATCTCCAATGGGAATACTCTTTTTACTTTGGGATAATGTCGAAATTCTGCCATCATAGAAAAATCTGAGTATTGAACGCGGCTCAAGGAAACGGGCACATATGAAATTCCTAATTGTACCGTTTTAACCGGATTGGTTTTGAATTCATAATAAAGAGAAATGGGTGCCAACAGATTGGTTTTGATGGTTTGAGATTGAGCCCAAATCGAACCGGACAAAATCAACAAACCAATTTTGAATTTCAACATACCGGTTTAAACCCTTCAAATGCCTGAAGGCAATTTTTGCAGTAATGCAACGAACGGCATAAAGTTGGTCCAAATGGGCTTTCCAAGGTAGTATTGTGACTTCCGCAGTAAGGACAAGGCGTCTCGCTCAAAACTTCCAACTCAATATAGCCATCGTGCCGGGGAGGAGGCGCCAAACCATGTTTTTTCAATGCCGCCAGGCCTTTTTCGCTGATGCGGTTGGTATTCCAAGGGATATCAAACGAGGTATGAACGGACACCTTCCCTGCTCCCGGTATAGATTCTACCCGCTCCTTTACCAATCGTTCGAGCATTTTTAAAGCCGGACAACCTGAAAATGTCGGTGTTAAATTAATGCGAATATCTTGATCTTCGCTGATGGTCACATCGGTAACAATACCCAATTCCACCACCGAAATGGTTGGAATTTCCGGATCTTTCACATCATCCAGCGCAAGTATAATTTCCTTTTTTGTGAGCATACCGATCTTAGCCTTTCGTTGTTATTTATCTACCATTCTGCGGTAGGATCAATACTATACACTTCGGTCATTTCTGAAAGTAAAGGCTGCAAATGTTCGGTATGCTTGCCAAATCGACCTCCATTCACCGGACTCCATGTAGATTCATCAGGCAAGGTCAATCCATAATTAATTAATAACGGTCCAATAAGTGCCAACCACCGTTCCTTCAAAACAGCTTCTCCTTCAAAAATGCCGGCTTCTTTCAAAACAGCCTCATAAGGGCCTTCTTCAAATATACCCAAGGCTAAATTGAAGGTATCGTTGATGCTTTGTTGTATACGGCGTTTACTTTCTTCATCTCCGGCAGCCAGATTCCTCATCCAGGCATTGGCGTGCATGGTGTGATATTTTACTTCACCTCTATATTTTCTCGCCACTTTTGCCAAATTTTCAAGACTGGAATTTACCAGCATATCAAATCGAACCGATTCGGCAAAATCAAAAAAGAAATGACGCACCAAACTGAAGTCATATTCACCAATGGGCCATTCTACTAACTGAGCGCAATGGAACTGACCTGCATTTCTTGTGAAGGCTACCGTATCCGCATCGGCTTCACCTAAATCGTGAAGGATATTGTAAAGGTGTTCACTTTGACCAATTTTGTCTTGCGCCATGCTTGAAAATGCAATATCCTCTTCCAAAATGGGCCCTAGTCCGGTCCATTCGCTATTTCTGTGACCGATGATTAATTGATCATCCGCCATTTTGTAAAGCAGCTCTTTCGCTGCCAGAACATGTTGTTCGTTAAAAAAATCCATGTTATACCAAATTGTGCTTCTCCTTGTAAGCTTTAATTCTATCCATTACTTTATAGGTTGCGGGGTCACGATATAATTTCTCAACCGTGGTTTCAAAAATATCGGCATCTTCATATTCGCTTGCGGCAACATATTTTGTGGGCACCACCCATAAATTGGCAGTCTGACCTCTTCTGGCAAACTGTTCTTTGGCATAAATCAGCGCCAGTTCAGCTGAGGGTGCATGCACTATGCCCACGTGCACATGCTGTTGACCCCGTTTCTTTTGATGGAATACTTCATAAGTCTCGAATTCATCCAGATCAGTAAATCCTTTAAATTCGCTGTTCTCTTCTATTTCTGCCCGCGTAATTCTGGGGTCCAGTGATTTTATCATTTCGTTTTTATGCTAAAGGTACAACGTATTCTGCATCTTTCTTTCTAAGGGCCTCACGCACCCATCTGCCTCTTTCTTCTGCCATTTTTCTCACGGCCAAACGCTCTTTATTGCATGGACCATCTCCATTAATCACGCGCTTGAATTCTTCCCAATCCGGATCGGTATATTCCCATAATCCGCTCACGGTATTCTTTTTGAGTTTTGGATCAGGTAAAGTAAGGCCAAGATCCCAGATTTTAGGTACATACATATCCATGAACTGCTGACGCATGTCTTCATTGGATGCCATTTTTACTTTCCAACGCATGAGGATCTCAGAATGTTCTGACATCTTATCCGGTGGGCCGAAGAAGTGCATGAGGGGCGGCCACCAACGGTGCAATGCTTCCTGCACCATTTGTCTTTGAACGGCGGTTCCAGTAGCCAAATGTACCACATTGTCGTGCCCATACTTCAAATGGAAACTCTCTTCATAACAGATTCTTTCCAAGGCCCTTACGTAAGGTCCGTAGGATCCTTTGGCATTGGTGGTTTGGTTGATGATGGCACCGGCGTCTACGAGCCATGCGATTACAGCACTATCTGCCCAGGTATAAGCCGGATAATTGAAAATGTTAGAATATTTTGATTTCCCGCTGATCAGATCATTGATCATTTGTTCGCGCGTTTTGCCGAGGGTTTCAGCCGCTGAATAAAGCAATTGGGCATGCCCTACCTCATCCTGCACTTTGGCCATCAAGGCTAATTTACGTCTAAAGCCGGGAGCCCGGGTAATCCAGGTACCTTCCGGCAAAGCGCCGATGATTTCAGAATGCGCATGTTGCTCAATCATTCTTACCAACTGACGACGATACTCTTTGGGCATCCAGTCTTTGGGCTCAATTTTGTCTCCTCCTGCAATTCTGGCTTCGAAAGCCGCTAATTTTAGCGGATCTTCATCGGCAATGATGCTGTGAACTTTTACACTTGGGTCTAGATCAGCGTTTCCGTACATATATTTATAATTAATTTTTCTATTAGTTTAAGCCGGCAGCAACATCCTTGCGCAAACCGGTCAATATAAAATGATACAACCTTTCAGCCACCTGATGTGAAGTGAGGGCCCCTTTCGTATCGTACCATTCAACAATCCAGTTTAAGGTCGACAAAATGGTCAATGCAGCAAATTTCACATCCACTAAATTGAATTTCTCTTCATCCACACCGGTTTGCAAAACGGCCCGGATGCCACGCTCGTATTGATCCCTCAATGCCACAAATTCGGTAAGCCTGGATTTTTTCAAATGTCTCCATTCGCGCACAAAAACAGCAGCAGCATCCGGATTTGAGGTAAGGATTTGGATGTGTGCATGCACCATCAATTTGAGTTTTTGAGGTGCATCAAAATAAATATCATTCACTTCTTCAATAGCCAGTCTGAATTTTTCGGCCATATCGAAACAAATTTGCTCAAGAATGTCCTCCTTGGAGTTGACGTGGCTATACAAACTCGGTGGCTCTATACCCAATTCACGGGCAATATCCCGAACAGAGGTAGAAAGATACCCTTTTTCTCCAAATAACTTTTGAGATACTCTTAAGATTTCTTCTTTTCTGTCTGTTCCTGAAAGCATAACTAACGATAGTTAGGCAAATTTAGGAAAAAAAATGAAACGTGTTTATGCTACCTGTTTAAGTCTTGTTGCGCAAACTGAAAATAGGCTGATTATCAGAGAAATAAAAAATATTGCGCTAGCTTTAATTCTTGTTATTTAAAATTACAGCTCATTGATTGAGTTAAACAAATGGGTTTTCAGGGCTTTGCCCAAGCATCATTTCACAATGAACATGATTACGAAAGCCCCACTTCCTCTTTTTTTTCTTGACAAAAAAAAGGAAGCAAAAAAAGTCAAGGCTATATTTCTCTTTTCTATCCGCTACAACCATGTAGGCGCCTTCCGAGATGGGAACCACTTCTTATATTTATTTGTGTTACCTAAGTTTGGCAGCCATTCGACATTTAGAAAAGGAAAAGTAGCTCGCTCGGCGTTCGCCGATCGCTTTCTTATCTGCTCAAAGGGATAACTTGTTTTCACGCCTCCATAACCAAGCGGATCACGAAAAGACAAATAAGGCCATTCCCCGCCCTCAGTCCAGATTCTGCTTGTAATGATATTGGGTTTCCAATTTCAAAAA
>JBIIVF010000164.1:0-5063 GCA_044339595.1 Bacteroidia bacterium | reverse complement strand
ACCAAACAGGCAAGCAAGAAAACGATGGCTGCACCTGCGGTGTTCGGTTTCAAAACATGAACTGAATTTTACTTACTAAACAAATTGTATTTCAGAATACACCAAATCGCACGAAAACCATCTTTCCAACCAATTTTCTTGCCTTCTTCGTAGGTTCTTCCGTAATAGGAGATACCTATCTCATAAATTCGAATATTTGGAATGCGTGAAATTTTGGCAGTCACCTCCGGTTCAAATCCGAATCGCTTTTCTTTTAAATGAAGACTTTGGATGGTTTCCCGCTTAAACATCTTATAGCAGGTTTCCATGTCGGTCAAATTCAAATTTGTGAGCGCATTCGAAGCAAACGTAAGCATCTTGTTGCCGATGGTATGCCAGAAAAAGAGAATTCGATGAGGATTTCCGCCCATAAATCTCGAACCATAAACGACATCAGCTTCTCCTTCGAGCATGGGCTTTAACAAATCATTGTACTCTCTGGGATCATATTCCAAATCAGCATCCTGAATCAGTACAAAGTCGCCGGTAGCGTGCTGAATGCCGGTATGCAACGCTGCCCCTTTTCCTTTGTTTATCTCATGTGAGTAAAGCGTAATGGGCATGTCAGGGTTCTCTGCCATGTATTTCTTCACGGCATCAATGGTGGCGTCCTTAGAACAATCATTCACGATAATGAGTTCTTTTTCAACTCCTTCCATCAACTCTACTTGCTTTATTTTATTCAGAATAAGATGGATGGTTCTCTCCTCATTGTAAGCAGGAATCACCAGTGAAAGTTTCTTTTTTGTCATAAGCGGGTGCAAAGAAAATTAATATTCATTGATATTTTCGCAAAGAAGTAATTTTTAGGCATGCTGAACGAACGAATTTTTATTCCAACACTCGACGGAGCCCTGACTATATACCGACCCGATATCGATGAATGCTATCATTCCAGAAAAGGTGCTTTAAAAGAATCTCAATATGTTTTCATCCAAAACGGATTGGACCGATGCCGTTCGAATGAACTGAAAGTACTCGAGATAGGGTGGGGAACCGGACTAAACGGCTTGCTCAGCGCCGAATGGGCTCAAAAGCATGGAAGGAAAATTTTCTATCATTCCCTCGAGACGCATCCGTTGGAAATATCCGAGTATGAGCAATTTGCAGCATCCATCCATGTTGCGGATGAATTGAAAACCTTGTGGAAAAAGATGCGAGAATCAGGCTGGGAAAAAGACTGCTTCATTCATGATTTTTTTACCCTTCATAAAGAAAACCAATCCATTCAATCGGTAGAGCTTTTGAAAGAGAGCTATGACGTCATTTTTTTTGATGCCTTTGCACCCTCAAAACAACCGGAAATGTGGGAACCTGATATTCTAAAAAAGTGTTATCTTTCACTCAAACCGGCAGGTTTGCTCACCACTTATTGTGCTCAAGGTAAATTTAAACGCGATTTAAAAGACATAGGATACCTGGTAACCAATTTACCCGGACCACAAGGAAAGATTCAAATGACCATTGCGGAGAAGCCTTGATCTTGATAATAAAACGAGCATCATTGTCGTCATGTTGATGTTTATAAACGCACAATATGGCTTTGAACCTTCTACACCGTTTTATAATTCGGTGTTAAAAAACAGTGCTCGCTTTCGATCGAAAAACTTGTTTACTGTAAGTTGAACTTAATGCACCCGATCGCTCCGCCATTCCAAACCGGCGATGATTTCGGCTTCATATGCTAGAAATTCATCCCATCTCCTTTTTACTTTTTCGGCGTCGCAGTAAGTTTTTGCTAAATCAATGAACATGCGGTAATGACCTGCTTCTGAAACCATAAATTCATGATAGAACTGCTTGAGGTCATCATCTGTAATATGCAGTGATAGCAATCTGAATCTTTCACAGCTTCTAGCTTCTATCAAGGCGCACAAAAGAAGTTCTTCAAGCAGTTGATCGTTTCTGCTCCCACCTTTCTTTTTAAAGGCAGCCAGTTTGTTTACATATTCGTCTTTTCGAGGTTTTCCGAGCGATAAATCTCTTTTATTCAGCTCTTTTAAAACCTTTCTGAAATGCCCCCATTCCTCGGCCACCAAAGGCGTAACCTCATCGACCAATGCTTTCAATTCTGGAAACCGTATGATGAGAGAAATGCCACTGGTGGCCGCTTTCTGCTCACAATACGCGTGATCCGTTAAAATTTCTTCCAGACTCTTTTCAGCAATATTGACCCAACGAGGGTCGGTGGGAAGTTTTAGACCTAACATGTTGCAAAATTAGTTCAACGGGTTTTGTGGATCTATCTTTTGCCCAAAATTCTCCAATCACATGTTTGATAAAGGGAAATAACATCCAAATCAGGGGCATGAATGGCATATATTTTATATGGTTTTTCAGAAATGAGCCGGGCGTTTATTCTGTGCCGACGGATGGCGGTGGGAATAACATTGTCGCGGTCAAGAAACAGGCATTGATTCACCGGATGCTGGATGTATTGATGATAAATCCAGGTACGCCGCTCATAATCAGGATGAAAGGTCGATACTGTTGGGGCGCAACCATAGTTATGCGCATCGGATTTGCCCAAAATAACCAGCAGATTTTTACCCTGCGAACTTAACAGCGTATTCAAATGTTCACAATCAGACGCTAATTGTTTAACCGAGATCACGTCTACCGTGCCTTTCCCGGTTTTGATGATTCGGTTTTTTCTGGGCGTGTAGAGAGCGAAAAACAGCAGAAAGGAAGCCAATGAAATCATCATTAAGATAGCTGCCCAACGATTTTTTTGTGTTGGAATCCATTTTGATTCAATCATCATTACAGGCACCAAATACCAAAAAAACAAAGCGATGTACATTCTGACAAAGGGGAAAAAGATACTCCCTGATCCATCCGTAAGTTTATTCAGGAACAAAGTGGCCACGAGTGTCAGCACCATGCCCATCAAAATCATCCTTTCTCGATTTTTAGATTTTTTCCATGCAAAACCCATCAAAATAAGCCATAATCCTATGAAGGCAAGCCCCCCCTCATAAATCCAGGGAAATAGTCCTTTGAACAAATACACGATATGTCCCATATTTTCCAAGAATGCATCCACGGTAAACTGCAAATGCCATGTGGTATGTAAGACATAATCAGCATGATGACGATAAAAATTCGATGCTAAGAAGTAAAGAATCAATGGCGGTAAAGTCGAAAGAACCGCAATCACTATTTCACGCAATTTAATCTTATAATGCAAGAACATCCATAAACCGGGAGCCACGAAAAGCAAAGCCGCATTTGGATTAAGCAATACACCACTGATCATAAGCAAGACCGAAAATGCCAGATTCCACCATTTTTTGTTGGTCAGGTAATTCCACCCTATGATGACGCCCGCCAAACCCACAGAAACGCCTTGAATAAAACCTCTGGGCACGCCCGTTAGTATATGCCATTCGAGCGGCATGGCAATGCTCAAACCAAGGACGGCAAGTGCAGTAAATACAAACTGACGTTTAAACAACGTGAAGGAAAGCCAAATTGTAGTGATGGTCCAAAGCAGTTTAGTTGCAATCACCAATGAAATTTGAAGGGGGAACCCTGCCCAATGAAGAGGAATTCCAAGCCAGGCTTCTGCCATGAGATTGTAATTCTGACCATAGTAATATGGTTCATGATAAATTCCTTGACTGTAATTATGCAATCCTAACCATTGAATGGTTTGATCAGAATCGGTTATCTGAAAAAGGAAATCAAAACAGACCCAAGCGGTTTGAAGGAGGTATAGCCCGCATATCAGAAAGAGAAAAAATTTTGGATGTTTCCACATGGCTAAAACATGATAAGCACCAGGGTGAAGATTACGGCACCAATGAGCATAAACATGATGCTATAGGGCAGAATATCTTTCGCCTTAAGGCCTGTTACTGATAGCAGCGGCAATGCCCAAAAGGGTTGAAGCATATTGGTGAGTTGATCTCCATAGGCAAGACTCATCGTTGTTTTACCCAAATCAACGCCCAATATCTTTGCTGCATCAATCAGAATGGGCCCCTGAATTTGCCATTGTCCACCACCACTGGGAACGAAGATATTCACAATAGCGGCGCTGAAAAAAGAGAGTACCGGAAAAGAATGCTGATTGGTGATCTGGACTAAAAAAGTAGCTGAATCATATAACAATCCGGAACCGGACAAAATGCCCATAATGCCCGCGTAAAGGGGGAATTGAATTAAGATTCCGCCTGCACCCCGAATGGCTTCATCGGTAGCTTTGATAAAGGAACTTAAGGAGCCATGACACAATAAAGCCAGGGCAAAAAAAAGTAAATTAATGGTATTTATGCCGAGAAAATTGATGGGAGAGGGCGAATTCAGGAGGCGATATATCCAAAATAGTAATACAGCCGAGCCAATGGAAATACCCACAAAAGGAAATTGATCAAAACGCTCCGCTTTGTTTTTTAGGTCGAAAGTATCCGGTTTCGAATCATTAGGTATTTCTGAAATTTCAATGGTTTTAGGTTGGAAGGTCAGTTTTGACAGCCATATAGCAAAAAGAGGTAAGGCCACTAAACACAACAAGGTGGCCACCAAATTCATATCCGAGAACATTGTTTTTGACAAGTCTAATATCCCCATTTGCACCTCCATCGAATGACCTGCTTGTGCCACAGTTAAAGGCGCAGAGCCCGAAATGCCTCCATGCCAAACCATCATGCCGGTATATCCACATGCTGCCAACAACGGGTAATTAAAGTGTTGGCCATTTTTTTGACCAAATTCATAGACCTTTCGGGCCATAATGGCGCCAAATATGAGTCCAAAACCCCAGTTTATGAAACCACTGACTACCGTAATTAAGGTGACTGTGAAGGCCGCTTTAGCGTGTGTAGTGCAAAAAGTGACCAGATTTTGAATTAATCGGGCTGCCGGTTTCGACAATGCCAGGGCATGCCCCATTACCAGAATGAACATCATTTGTGCAGTAAACGCCAATAATCCCCAAATTCCGTCACTCCAGAATTCGAAAATCTTTATTGAGTAAATGAAAGTGGATTGATCATGAGGAGTTGTGAAAATAATCGCAA
>JBIIVF010000163.1:0-5080 GCA_044339595.1 Bacteroidia bacterium | reverse complement strand
GTAATCCGTAGGGCTCAAGTAAAGAGCGGAAAGTCGCTACTTTCGCAATTTGCTCAGGCAAGGCATCCATATGAAAACCCCTTGGACTAAATCCACCTCGGTCACTTTCTAATGCCACCAAATGTGATTCTCCTTTATGTTGGGCAGAATCAGCATACGATTTTCCACCCATGTTTCCGTTTTCTTCATTCATAAAAAGCACCACACGCAGGGTATGTTGCGGTCTGATGGCCAAAGCTTTAAATAGTCGCAACACCTCTATAGACTGCACACATCCTGCCCCATCATCATGGGCCCCTTGTCCCTTATCCCAACTATCCAAATGACCTCCAACCACAATAAAACGCGGGTCATTGGATGATCCTTTCAGCTCTCCAATAACATTGTAAGACTTTTTATATCCTTTGAATTCGCAATCACTTTCAATTTCCAAATGCGTTTCCGGTTTCTTCTTGAGCAATTGATGCAATCGATTGGCAGAAGCCGTGCTGAGCGCCAAGGCAGGAATTCGCTGATTGGAGTCGGGATAACCCATGCTTCCTGTATGTGGATGGTCGTCATTGGCCAAGGTCATGGAACGCACGAGCACTGCCACCGCACCTAATTTGGCTGCCTCTCCTGCTCCGGCATGACGTTGATCAACGCAACCGCCATAGGACTCAAAGGTGCTGATTTTTCTGGGATCCATGGGTTTGTTGAAAAACACTATTTTCCCTTTTACTTCTGCCGCCGTCAAGTTCTTTAATCCTTCCACTCCATGCACTTCAATCACACCGGCATTGAGAATCCCGTTGGTTCCGACAGAACCGCCCAACGAACAAGCATTGAGCTTGATGGCGGATGTCCCTTTCACTTTTACGGTTTCTTTGGTTCCACGGGTCCATACGGGTACGGTAACTTCCTGCAAATAGACCGTATCAGCCCCCACCGATTCGAGGGTTTTCTTCCCCCAGATGACAGCCTGGTCAGCCTGCGGTGAACCAGACAAACGATGACCGATGGTGGTGCAAAGTTCAGTAAGATGATCATAGGCCAATCCTTGGGTGAGAACGGTATCATAAATTCGGCGAATGACGATTGAATCAGTTTGACTAAAGCCCCCTAACGGCATCTGAAAACATAAAATCAGAAAATAAAACAGTTTCTTCATGGATTACTATTCACTGTCAATCAAACCATTGGTCATCATATTCTCGTGTGCAAATTGCACTCCTCGAAGCATCATAAAACAACCTCCAATGAGGATTAGGTGACTGATATCGTTGTGATTAAAATGGGCTTGTAATCCCAATTTGAACCCGTGAATGACCGCCGTTGATGCATTCACTAAAATACCCCCTATCATCCAAACTACTGCATTGTTGCCAAATCTTGATCCTTGAGAAATGAAGATTCCGCCTGAAATGATTCCTAAGGTTAAAAAGCTATGAATGGTCACAAAAATGAACTTGTTGTATCCAATTACGAAAACACCAAAAAGTACAAATTGTAGGATAGATAGAATGGTTAATTTACGAATCATGGCCTGATTTTCCAGCATGTGGATGCATGCCAATGCGCCGGCTGAGGTGGCCATCAGGGCAAAGAAACGCGTGTATTGTTGCAACGGATTGTCAATCGTATCATACATACCGTGAGCAAAAGCGCCCAGCAAAATGGAAAATCCCAAAATAAAATAGAACCATGCAAAATACCTTGGGGTACTTTTTTTCGCGATACCGGACCAGTAAAAACAGAATCCGGCGAGTAAAACGTTGGTTACAACGGTTACCGGTTCAAATATTTGTAAATTTCCAATCAGGAAAGAAGTTTGGTTCAATTTATGCTTTAATTTGAAATGTTAAAAAAAAATCATGAAAAAAACCAACCTCTTATTATCAGGTATTAGCATTCTACTTATCACTGTGGCAGTTGGCTTATCTTCTTTCTCGCTTTCAAACAAGGAAGGCAAAGGTATAAATTTTTTTGAAGGAAATTTCAAAGCCGCGCAAGCCAAAGCAAAATCAGAAAAGAAGATTATTTTTTTAGATGCATACGCCGCTTGGTGTGGCCCTTGTAAACGCATGGCTGCCAACGTATTTACTGACCCTGCCGTGGGAGAATATTTCAACAAGAATTTCGTGAATTTGAAAATTGATATGGAAAAAGGAGAAGGAGTGCAATTGAGTCAACAATATCAGGTTCAGTATTATCCGACCTTGTTTTTCATTGATGCTAACGGAAAGATCATAAAAAAATTAGTGGGTTATCAAGATGCGGCCGGGCTCTTAAAAGAAGCCACTTCATTGAAATAGGTGGGTAAATTTTTCAGGCACCCCAATTACTTTCTTGGCAGTATAATCGTAACAAACCATTCCGGTTTTGCACTCTGCCAGGGTTCTATGGGTGGTCAGGTTTTCAAATTGATAGAGTAAATCAAATGATGATCTGAGTACATTCATCACTTTTAGGTTGCATCGAATGATATCTCCGGCATGCCCTTCACTTTTATAAACAATTGCCGCATCGGCTTGAATGATAGAGGCTCCAAAAAGATCAAATTCTGTGCAATCAAGAGATTTCAAAAATAGAACGCGGCATTCCTGCGCCAACACCAGAATTCGGTCATTTCCTAAATGATTTCCGTAATTCATATCGGTCACCCGAAGCGTGATATCGCAGGTGAAGTCAAATTGATCAGGAATCTCAAGTTTTATCCTCATGGTCTTAGATCGTGCTTTGGGAATTTGCCGGTAATGATTGCAAAGAAATCGAGCAGTTGTTTCTGTTCTTCTTCAAAAGAATCTGCCACCTTATGCAATTCACCGACCACTACAGTTTTTGTATTGTAATCAAGCCCAACCGGTAAAATGGGGATATCTGCTTTTTTAGCAATGTAATAAAATCCGGATTTCAAGCGGTCCGTCTTCTTTCTTGTGCCTTCAGGGGCTACCGCGACCACAAATTGGGGTAGAGAAATATACAAATTGGCCACTTCATCCACAAAGTTGCGATTGGCACTGCGATCCACAGGATGCCCTCCCAGCCATCGAAATAAATATCCAAAAGGAAAGACAAACAATTCTTTCTTCCCAACAAAATTGCTTTTCAATCCGGTGATATTGCGGGTTAGAACGCCTATCACAAAATCCCAATTGCTCGTATGTGGTGCCACCACAATGAGGTATTTGGGTACATGGTGCGGGAATACACCGTGATATTTCCAGCCGGCCAAGGTCTGAAAAAAGAACTTACTGATGATCTTTCTGAGCGGCATCCAATACTAATTTTCTTAGGGTTTCGTCCATTTTTACCGGTCTTCCGGAAGTTAAATCTATCATCACCAATTTTACGGATGCTTCCGCAACGGCATGATCATCGTCTAAATGAATATGCTGTAAAATCGTAAAACTTGAATTGCCAATCTGGCTGATCTCAGCACTGATATTCAACCATTCACCGGGCAAAGCAGGTCTTTTGTATTGAATGTGCAAATCTACCACTACCATTCCTATATTATGATTGGCTAAATAGTCATCCAATTCGGCAGATCCCAGTAAATTCCAGCGGCCTTCTTCAAAAATTTCAAGATAGCGCGCATTATTCACATGTCCGTATGCATCACAGTGATAAGGCCTCACCAGCATTCTATGCTTTTTCATTCAGCACAAACTTAATTATTTTTGAATTCCAATGGCATAAAAAAAGGTCGTTCAGTTTATTCAAATCAAACGACCTTTAGATTAGGTGTAAAAAGATTAATGCGCAGATTTTTTGCCCATACGCTTCAATTTACCCTGACTTCTCCATTCTCTGACAATCTTGCCTTCTAATGCACGCTCACAGTCATTATAACGAGGTTTCAGGGTCCTGTTGTTTTTGGTAGTGACATCCAGAATGTGACCCACTGCCGGAAAGCTGAATATATATCCGACGAAAATCGTTCCGAATCCTTTCGATTTTAAATCAATAGAAGCAGATCTGCCGCCGGAAGATATCACCATGGTTAAATCTTCTTTGTATGGCAAGCGCACTGAACTCACATAATACGTGCAGGCGCTGTTGGATGCAAAAACATCTGAAGCAATCACCTGACGTTCTCCGTTTACTTCAACTTTCAAGTCGGTGGGTGACATCATTAAGAATAACGGACGCTTTTTTTTGGTGACTAAGCCCGCGATGGTTCCGCAGGACGACATGGTAATGGCCACAGCCAAAAACAAGGCAATTGGTAAGAATATTTTTTTATGACTTTTAGATTTTTGATTGGAAGCGCAAGTTTACACCAAACCAAAAATCCTGAGGTTCACATCATCATGTGATTTTTAGATAATCTTGAAAAAAGTCGGGTTTCTTTCTGAATGAAAAATAGGATTGCGCCCTTTAAAACTCGACCACCAACCCGATGGTTGGAATCAGGTTTCCATTGTTGTTTTGCAAGGTTTTTCCGATCAGATTTCCGTTGGCATCTCTGGCATATCCATCAGCCGAATTCAAGTCTCTCTGCAAAGTAAAGGATGGAGGAGAAGGTTGAGCCGCCACCGTAGCATTTTGAATTTCGAGATAGGCATTCATGCTCCATTTCTTGAAATTCCACTTTTTATCTATCCGGATGTCGAGCTGATTAAAGGGATTCAATCTGAGCGTGTTTAAGCGACTGTAATCCAGAATTCCTGCACCACTGAGTAAATATGCATTGACCGATGCTGCGCTGTCTGTGGGGGTGTATGGAGCCCGACCCAAAAAGCGGTATCTTACCCCTATTTCCCAATTTTTTGAAAATTTGTATCCACCGGTCAGAGAAATGAGGTGTCTGTTATCCCAGGCTGAAGGAATAAATTCTTTCCCGTCTGCACCGGTGAATTCACTGTAATAAAAAGTATAGGCCGCAATGGCATAGTATTTCCCGTTGAATTTCTGTTGATACGCCACTTCAAAACCATAGGCTCTGCCCTTGCCGGTGCTGCTCACCGGCTCATTGCCGACTACACCAAAATTACCGCCCAAATTGGCCAAAGAGATGCCGGTGATGTCTGAAACCGGATAATTTATATACCATTTGTAAAATCCTTCCAGTGTTATTCGGGTGGATCTACCTCGC
>JBIIVF010000040.1:0-18063 GCA_044339595.1 Bacteroidia bacterium | reverse complement strand
TTTGATAAAAAAAAGCGAAATGTTTCAGATAAATAAGTTGCAAATATCCCTTGTTTTTATGTTGTTTATTTTCTTTCATTCTTGTGTGAAGGAAAACAAGAAACCCGATGTAGGACATATTTCTAAGACCTTAAAGATCTTTAGAACTGAATCTTCTTTTTTTAGGTCAAAGAATGCGGCTGAATTGCAGGCAGTGCGGCAACAGGATTCGGTTTTCTTTGATTTGTATGTGAATCATTTGATTGGCGACATTTCAGGTGGACAAGGAGCCACCTGGGATCAAAAAACAGAGCAGCTGCTGAAGTATATTTCCCATGAAGACATGACCGACCTCTTATCGGAGTGCAGCAAGAAATTCAGCGATTTCTCGAAATATGAAGAAGGGTTTTCGGACGCCTTTCAATTGTATAAATATTATTTGCCTAAACGCGATATTCCGGATGTCTACACTTTTGTGGCCCCGTTCAGAGCGGCCCATCCTTGCTGGGATAAAGGTCTTGGGGTTGCTCTGGATATGTATCTTGGAGAAGATTTTTCGCCCTATTATGCGCCAATGCTCGAATTTCCGCAATATCAAATCCGGAAAATGCGACCCGATTATTTGTTGCCGAATGCCATAAAAGCCTGGTTGATGAGTGAGTTTTTGCCGCCGTCACAATCAACCCGCTTGATCGATGAAATGGTGCACACCGGAAAAATACTCTTTACACTGCAACGATTGTTGCCCGAAACTGCAGACTCCCTGATCATTGGATATCAGGCAGGTAAGCTTGAGTTTTGCCAGGATCAGGAAACCCAGATTTGGGAGAACATCATCACCAATAAGATGCTCTATAGCACCGATCAAATGGGGTATCGCGGGTATTTGGGGGATGGCCCATTTTCAACCGGTCCGGGTGTTCCACAAGAAGCGCCTCCCGGTATCGGGGATTGGGCCGGATGGCAAATTGTAAAAGCGTTTATGGATAAGAATCCTAAAATGGAGATCGAAGCACTGTTTACATTACCGGCCGATCAGATATTGAAGGAATCGGGGTATAAGCCGTAAACACGAAAGTTATTCTTGCTTAAACTCATAAACGCCCACAACGTTCACACTGATCTCAGGCAAGGTACCATTTTGTTCAAACAGCAGGTAGCCGGTGCGAATATTACCCCAAAAGCGTCGAAGATTATTGTCTTCTGTTTTGTCTATCAGATACTTATAATTGGAAATGTTCATCCGATTCGGGAAAATATGCACCGGAATATTTTCTTGACCGGCATTTTTTGCCATGGTGCAAAGCAAATACACTTCTTCAATCTTATCATCTGTTAAAGGAAGACATCCAATGGTTTCGCAACCACCGTGGATATAAATATCTCCCCCAAGCGCTTCTTTCGATCCTAAAAAAGAATCTGATTTATTAGGATAATTGATGCCCAAAGAAAGATGAAATTCGCTCTGAGGATTAAAAACCTGTACCTCGTAAAATCCTTCCGGAATTTGTTTATCGCCTTGCCTTCTTTTTGGACCCGGAAAACCTGAAGTGGTGCAGATGGGGTAGGTATGAAGCAGCTTCCAGGTGGTTTGGTGGCTGTTTTTAACCCACACCTCCATGGCCTGTTCTTGTTTGAAGGCGCGTAAATAGATTTCGAAATATTGCTTGTTAACCCCCTTTTCCGTTAATCGATAGTTAATCAGAGCCTCCTTTTTGGCATAAGCTTGTTGAACCCTTTGATGATTGAGCTGTTTCTCCAGAAAACCACTGTCATTCACACATGCCAAACCAAGAAATACCACAAGAATTCCTGCCAATGCTTTCATGCCTTTTGAATGGGATAACGCAGCTATTTTCTTAAAATTTTCTAAAAACACAGATTTGTTTATTTAATCCGGATGTGATTTCACAAAGATAGTGCCCCGAAGTCCTGTTTGTGAATGGGAGTACATAATTCTTATCATGGACGTCAAATTGGCAGATAAGACGCCCTTCGGGAGTATAAATGGTAATGGTTTCGATGGGATGGACATAACGGAAACGTACCGATTGATCATGCCGCGAATACCATACTTCCGGAGTATCTTCTACCATCGAAGTAGCATTACCGGTTTTTTTCTTTATGAGCCGATAAAGCCCGGCCGACTGAAGACTGTTGGCTTCATCGCTGATCCAAAGGGTAGACTGATTTTCAAACGCAATGGCTTCCTTTTGACTGATATCTCCCAGTTCAATCTTTTCGAAATTTCCTGAGAAAAATGCGCTGCCCGAAAATCCACTGAAGGTATAAACCTTGTCGCTGCTGATCAGGGCCAGCGTTCGGTTATCCGGACTCAAAGCTGCCCCGGTGACCCAAAAAAGTTCTTTCAAGAATCCACCCGCTTTAAAACTATCGCGAAGCTGAGCGGCATAATTTCCGGGCTTCGATGATAGCGTGTAATGCTTAATCCACCCATCAAAAGGAGACGTTCTGTTTTTGGTAAACAGATGCAAGGTGTCGCGCAACCAAACCATCGCCTCACAATCGAATTGTAATTGAGAAGAAGGAGGAGGAAAAGAAACCTGATCTTCATAACGGAAGTTGATTTCTTCCGGATATAGGGTATCACCGCTGATCTTACTAAGATCTAATTTTAAAATGCGTAATTGTTTTCGGGTGTTGTCATTGTTGCCGAAATCACCGATGAAAAGCAAACTGTCACCGGCAGCGGTCAATTCCTCCCAATCTTGATTTTCGGCCTTCACATGAAAGGTGCGTTGTATGCTTCCTTGCGTGTCGGTGAGGTAGATTTTCGGTGCGTTTCCACCATCGTTCAGCGCGTAGATGGTATCGCCCTTGAGCACCATTCCTGAAATTTCATGCAGTTCTGCTGGGAACGATGCCACCCGTCTAAAATCGATTTGTGCCTCGGCGTTTCCCATGACGGCCGTCAAAACAACGAATATAATTACGTGCCACATCCTTCAAATTTCATCATTAGCTGCTTTATTTGCAAAGATTTAAATTCAATTAAAACGCAGCATGCCTAAATTAATCATGGTTCCCACGCCCATCGGCAATTTGGGCGATATCACCCTACGGGCTCTGGATGCGCTGCGTCAGGCCGATTTAGTGTATTGCGAAGATACCAGGGTGACCGGTAAACTGTTAAAACATTTCGAGATTTCGAAGCCGTTGCGGAGTTTTCATCAGCACAACGAGCACCACACAGTGACCTGTGTTTTAGATGAAATCAGACAGTGTGAGGTAGTGGTTTATTGTTCCGATGCCGGTACTCCCGGAATTTCAGATCCCGGATATTTGCTCGCAAGGGCCTGTGTTGAACAAGGGGTTGAATTGGAATGTTTACCGGGTGCAACGGCACTGATTCCGGCTCTGGTGATGTCCGGACTTCCTTGTGAACGGTTCATTTTTGAAGGATTCTTACCCCATAAAAAAGGGCGCCAAACACGCATTCTGGCATGGAAAGAGGAGCCCAGAACCGTTGTTTTGTATGAAAGCACCCATCGCATCCACAAAACCATGTCCCAGATGGCTGAACTGCTGAATCCTGAAAGACGGGCTTGCATTGCTCGTGAGATCAGTAAGTTATATCAGGAGATTTTACACGGTACGCTGCATGAATTGGCAGAATTGACCGAGAAAAGAGAATTAAAAGGAGAATTGGTCGTCATACTGGAAGGAGCCCATGAAGCATAAAATTCAAAATGCAGGATTAGCCGCACTCAGTGCCATACTCTTATATGGCGGTTGGCCTCCCTTGCTTTTATTCCCACTTTTATTTGCCGGTTTAGTGCCCTTGCTCGTGTTGCGCAACCGCTTGGAAAGTGCCGGAAAATCCGGTTTTAATTGGTGGGTTTACTTTACCATGTTGGCCTGGAATATTCTTACTACCTGGTGGGTGGGATATGCCTCTGTAGGCGGTGCCATCGCCATGTTGCTGGCCAATTCTGCCATGATGACTTTGCCCTTTGCGGCCTATAATTTTACCCATAAGCTGCTTGGAGAATCGAGGGCGCTTTTGATGTTTGTTTTCTATTGGCTGGCCTTTGAATACCTCCATTTGCATTGGGATATCTCTTTCCCTTGGCTAACCCTAGGCAACGGTTTGGCGAGGTTTCCGCAAGGCATACAATGGTATGAATTTACCGGAATTTTGGGCGGAAGTGCATGGATTCTCATCCTCAATGTGCTTTTGTTCAAATCCATCTCCGGCTATCAACTCAAACGGGTTTTGTATGTTTTGGGAGCCTTGATCATTCCCTTGATGATATCTTTAGGGATGTATTACGCAGCAGAAACAGAGCCACAATCTGAGGGGGTGCTCATCGTACAACCCAACATTGATCCTTACAATAAATTCAATGAAGGAGAAGAAATCAATCAGGTAACCAAATTTCTGGCACTGGCTGAAAGCAACATGAGCAAAGAGACCCACCTGATTGTGTTGCCGGAGACCGCCATTGTTGAATATCTCGATGAGGAACAAATCAACTTTCAGCAAAGTATTGTGTTGATGACCGAATTTGTAAAGCGTCATCCCGGAGTTAAAATACTAACCGGAGCCTCCACGTACCGATTCTTCAGAACCGGTGAAAAACCATCGCTGACCGCCCGCACAGCGTCATCCGGCGAAAAATACGACAGTTACAATACCGCTTTGCTCATCGACAGCACAGGCGTGGCCAATACCTATCACAAATCGAGGTTGGTTCCGGGGGTAGAAAAAATGCCTTATCCAAAGTTATTCGGATTTTTGGAGTACTTCACCATCGACATGGGGGGCATTTCAGGAAGTTTGGGTATCAGCGAATCTCCGGTAGTTTTTGAAACCGGAAAGTTAAAAGTGGCACCGGCCATTTGTTACGAATCCATTTACGGGGACTATCTCGGAAAATTCATGCAAAAAGGGGCGAACGTGTTGGCGATCATCACCAACGACGGTTGGTGGGAAGATACCGATGGATACAAACAACATTTGTATTACGGCAGCCTGCGTGCCATTGAATTCAGGACCGACGTGGTGCGATGCGCCAATACCGGCATCAGTTGTTTGGTGAATGAACGCGGGGATCTGCTTATGAAAACATCTTGGAACAAAGCAGAAACTGTGGCTTGCAATGTTGGCAAGAGCAAGGGAATGACGTTCTATGCCCAAACAGGCGATTATGTTGGAAAAATTGCAGCCTTTGTGTCGGTTTTATTTTTGATCGGTTTGTTTATCAGGAGAAAGGTAAAGAAATGAAAACTAATGGGGTAAAATTGGATTATATTTTTAAATGAGCCAGCGAGGTGTCATTTGATGAAATTAACATCATTTTGTAATTGAATCGCATCTTTATCATGAATAAAAATGCAATATATTTAGAAAAGGTGTTTTATTAGATTCTGAATAAAGTAATTATTTTAGTCAATGGGAAATCAAGTAGAAATTTACAAAACTTCTGACGGCATCGAGATTGCCATATTGCTTGAAAACGAGACTGTGTGGGTTACTCAACGTCAAATGGCAGAAATTTTTGATACTACTCCTCAAAACATAACCATTCATCTTAAAAAGGTTTACAAAGATGGTGAAGTTGACGTAATATCAACTTGTAAGGAATATTTACAAGTTCAAAGTGAGGGCAAGAGAAAGGTTCAGCGCAAGCAACTTTTTTATAATCTTGATGCCATTCTCTCCGTTGGCTATCGTGTAAATTCAAAGCGGGGGACCCAATTTCGCCAATGGGCAACCCAACGTATTAAAGATTATTTGGTAAGGGGTTATGCCATTAATCAACAACGATTAGAGCAGCTCAACCAAATTGTAAAGGTTATTAAGCAATCGGGCACGACTGATAATCTGCAATTGAGCGAAGCTAAAGGGTTGTTAGAAATTTTGGGCAGTTACACCCGAAGTTTTATTTTGCTTAATCAATACGACAGCAATAGCTTAAAAACAGAAAATCTGAATAGCGACATTACGTATGAAATTAAATACGAAGAAGCTAAGAATGCGATAGCTGAACTTAAAAAGCAGCTCATCGAGAAAAAAGAAGCCACGGATTTGTTCGGCCACGAAAAGGATCACAGTTTTGAAGGAACACTGCAAAGCATCGTTCAATCATTTGATGGCCAGTATCTTTACCATAGCATTGAAGAACAAGCCTCACATTTATTATACTTCATTATCAAAAATCATCCATTTAATGATGGTAACAAGCGCATTGGTGCCTTTTTATTTGTATGGTTCTTAGAGAAAAATAAGCACCGTTTCAAAAAGTCGGGTGAATTGAAAATCAATGATAACGCTTTAGCCGCCTTGGCTTTATTGGTAGCACAGAGCAATCCGACCGAAAAGGAAGTGATGGTAAAGTTGATTTGTAATCTTATTCAAGAATAATGGTAAGTTGCATTTCCACCATCACAACAACTGCGATCGACTATCTTGGAAAAATTGCAGCATTCGTGTCCATTTTATTTTTGATCGGGTTGTTTATCAGGAGAAAGGTAAAGAAATGAAGTTTCACATCGATGATGCCGGTATCATCTCCTATGCCGATGGGCTCGAAAGGCAGGAACATTGGATAAAAGAGGTGCAATCCGGTGCCGAAAGCGGGGTATTGATGTTGTGCGAACACACCCCTGTTTATACCTTTGGCAAAAGCGCAAACCGGCAGCATTTGCTCATTACGGATACCATGTTGGAGGCGATTGGAGCCGAGAAATTTGAAACTTCCAGGGGGGGAGACATCACCTTTCATGGTCCTGGACAATTGGTGGCTTATCCAATCCTCTCGCTTGAAAAATTGGGCATCGGGGTGAAGCAATATGTATTTCAGTTAGAGCAATCGATGATCGATGTATGCCGTGCTTTTAACATTGAGGCCACCAGAATCGACGGGCTTACCGGAGTCTGGGTTTTACAGGATGATAAAGGTCCGGATCGCAAAATAGGAGCCATTGGCATACGGGTGCAACGCGGAGTTACCTCCCATGGATTTGCCCTGAATGTAAACACCGATTTGTCGTTTTTTAATCATATAATTCCCTGCGGAATTGCAGATAAATCAGTGACCTCCATTGCCAAAGAGACAGGCTATACGTGGGACATGCAGGATGTGAAGTTGTTGTATGAAAGTATCTTTGAAGATGTGTTTGGAAGGATTTCCTAAATATGCTTCTCTGCGTGATAACTGCTGCGCACCAACGGACCACTTTCTACGTAGGTAAATCCAATATGGTCCGCGTATTTTTTGAAGTTGGCAAATCTTTCAGGACTCACATATTCTTTCACTTCCAAATGGCGCGGCGAGGGTTGCATGTATTGTCCGATGGTCAGAATTTCCACGCCGTTTCTGCGCAAATCATCGAGCGTTTCTAAAATCTCTTCTTCCGTTTCACCCATGCCGAGCATGATGCCACTTTTGGTCTTCATGCCATGATCGCTCAAATATTTCAGCACCTCTAAACTGCGGTCATATTTCGCTTGTACACGCACCATTTTGGTCATTCTGCGCACAGTTTCGATATTATGGGACACAATTTCAGGGGCTACCTCCACAATTTTCTGTACATTTTCCATTTTTCCGGCAAAATCCGGAATCAGTGTTTCGAGCGTGGTACCCGGATTGAATTCGCGGATGGTTTGGATGGTCTTCACCCAATGACCTGCCCCGCCATCTTTCAAATCGTCGCGATCAACAGAAGTGATTACCGCATGTTTGATGCCCATGATGTTGATGCTTTGGGCTACCTTAAAGGGCTCCAGCGGATCGAGGTCTTCTCCTTTTCCGGTGGCTACATTGCAGAATTGGCAGCTGCGGGTGCAGGTATTTCCGCAAATCATAAAAGTAGCAGTTCCGGCTCCCCAACATTCGCCCATATTCGGGCATTTCCCGCTTTGGCAAATCGTGTGAAGATTGTTGTCTTTCACCAAAGTAAGCATATCCACATAGCGCTTTCCGCCCGGAATCGAGGTTTTTAGCCAATCCGGTTTAATGCGACGGTCTTGCTTAATTTTTACGGCTTCCTTGTTTTCTACTTTATTTGCCATCCGATTGAATTTCACTGCAAAGAAAACTACTTCACACCACAAATTGTTCGTTGTTGGAAACAAAGTTTGGATAAGGTTGAGGTCAGGATCATCATTACCTAATGGACTAAGTTGCCATAATATTGACGTATATCGGACACTATATCACCATTTAAAACGTTAGATTTGCCATAGAGAAACCGGATGAAAAGATTCCTTTTGATACTCCTTTTAGTAGGAGGTGCAGACCACAGCATCGCCCAAAACATCGCCACCGGTAGCTGGCGAATACACCTGCCTTACAACGACGTTATCAGTCTGGCGGAAACGCCGGTTTATTTATACGTGGCTTCAGAAATTGGCCTTTATAGCTTTCACAAAAAATCGGGAGAGGTGCAACTTTTCTCAAAATTAGACGGGTTCTCGGATGTAGAACCGGTTTTACTCCGTTATCAGTCCTCCGGTGATGCGCTCATCGTCGTATACAAAAATACCAACATCGACGTCATCAAAGGCAATCGCATCATCAACATCCCTGACATCCTCCGAAAAACGATTCTTGGCGTGAAAGAGATTTACGACATTGCTATCCACGGAAATTTGGCTTATCTGAGCTGTAGCTTTGGGGTGGTGGTAATTGATTTGGTGAATTTTGAAGTAAAAGATTCATACGTGAGCATCGGTCCCGGTGGGACACAACTCAGCATCAACGCCCTCGAAATTTATCGCGACTCCATCTTTCTGTCAGCAGAGGATGGCATTTATGTGGCTCCCCTTCAGGGGCTCAACCTTAGCGATTTTAACAGTTGGAAACGAATGATTCCTGCCAAACAAACGGGGAAAATGCGGGTGTGGAATCAAACCTTATACCTGGTAGTTGATAGCGTATTGCAGAAATACACCAGTGGCAGTTTGTCCTATTTCAGGTTGAACCAAAGCAGACATACCAGCAGCATTGAAGTCAATTACAACACCCTCATCGTGGCTCAGCACGGTGGAATTATCAAAGAATATCCCAATGGAAATCAAGACAGCATCCGCGAGAATATCATCAACTATGCGATCATGGATTTTGAAGGAAGTCTCTGGACCGGCGGAAATTTCAGCGGATTGCAAAAAATAAATCCACAGGGAGAATATTCCTATGTAAAACCGAATGGCCCTGCGAGATTCACTTCCCACACCATGTTATTTGATGGAAAAGAACTGTGGGTGAGCAGTGGCGGAACGAGCAATACTTGGGCGCCCTCCTTCAACAATGGGGGTTATTACCGTTACAACGGATCGCAATGGATCAACCGACCCAACCATCCTCAAATCAATACAATGTATGACTTTACTGCCCTCGCCATGAATAAGGCCGGGACAGAATTATGGCTGGGAACCCATGGAGCCGGTTTGTTGCATTTGGTGAACGGACAGTTCGCCCATCATTTCAGTGATACGAACAGCACCTTGCAAAGAACCCAGGGAGGATTTGTATTTGCCCTGGGCCTCGGCATCGACTCAAAAAACAATCTATGGGTAGCCAATTATGAAGCAGAAAGTTCCTTATCGGTTCGCTTTGCCAATGGTCAATGGAAATCCTTTGCCCTCCCAAATACCCACGTGGGAGAAATGGTCATTGATCGGGCGGATCAAAAGTGGATGATTGTACCCAGAGACAATACCTATGGGATTTGTGTTTTTAAGGAAAATGATCCCACCGGAAGTACCTTCAAGACTCGCTTATTGGATAAGAATAAAGGAAGTGGCAATCTCCCAAGTTCAGAAGTGACCGCCTTGGCTATCGATAAGGATGGTGAATTGTGGATTGGCAGCGAAGAAGGATTGGCCATCATGTATAATCCGACCAACATATTTAAAGGAGGGGAGGAGACGGATGCGCAGCGCATTATTATCGACGATGGAAAAGACGTCGGCTACCTGTTGGGCACGGAGGTGATCAATGATATTGCCATTGACGGCGCCAATCGAAAATGGATCGTAACCAACAATGGCGCCTGGCTGATAGAAGAAGACGGTTCAAAAGTATTGAGACATTTTACTACGTCCAATAGTCCGCTGTTGAGCAATACCGTTAAAAGCGTGGGCATCAACGGAAAAACGGGGGAAGTATTTTTTGGCACTGAAAAAGGCATCATCTCTTATCGGTCTGATGCCACGGAAGGCAGCGATAAACACGGAAAAGTCACCGTATTCCCGAATCCTGTCCGCGAAACCTACAGTGGTCCGATTACCATCAATGGATTACCCGAAAATGCCACGGTTAAAATCACCGATGTGGCCGGTCGCATGGTGTATGAAATGATTGCAGAAGGAGGCACCGCTGTTTGGCATGGAAGAGGGTTCAACGGAAAACGTCCGAGTACCGGTATCTACCTCATTTTTACTGCCAACGATGTGGATGAAGATGCGTTGGTCAGCAAGTTATTGATCGTAAACTAACATGATTGCTAAATCCCGGGGCATTGTGTTGCGCAATACCAACTATTCTGAAAATAGTTTGGTGGTGAAAGTCTTTACCGATGTTTACGGCATACAATCCTTTTTGGTGAATGGCATCCGAAACAACAAAGGTCAAATTAAGAGAAGCGTGCTCCAACCGCTCAACTTGCTCGAACTGGAAGTCTACCTGAAACCAAACGGAGGTCTTCAGCGCATCAAGGAGGCGAGACCATATCCTTTATTGAATCATTTGCATCGCGATATGGTCAAATGCAGCATTGCCATGTTTATGCTTGAATTGCTGAACCGCACCCTTCCTGATGAGGATCCTTTGGAGGATTTGTATGAATTTCTGCATGAATACATCCAGTTTATTGATCAAACCACCGAAGATCTGACCCTCATCCCACATCATTTTATGTTGCAACTGAGTCGCTACCTCGGCTTTTTTCCTGAACTCGAAACCAAAGAAGGATATACCCTACATCTTCAGGAAGGTAAAACCGTTTTCGAACCGGATGGCAGCGTAGGATATGCCTTGAATATGAACGAAAACGACCTGTTGCTTCAATTACAAAATCTCAATCCGGCAGCCTTGTCCGGCATGAAATCATCCCGTTCGGTCCGACAAAGTCTGTTGTCTAAATTGTTGATTTATTATCAATTGCACATCGCAGGTGGCATGCCCTTTAAGTCAGTTTCTATCCTTCAACAAGTTTTACATCCCGATGGCACGCCAATTGCAGAAACCAACCAAACACAAACCCATGAATTGCGCTAAGAAATTTTTCGCATCTGCACTTTATCTCTATTTGTTGAGCAGTTCCCTGATCGGCTTCGCTCAGCGCAATGCGGATTCAATCATCGTGGTGCGCAAGGAAATTTTCAATGGCGATACCATCATTGTTCAAACGCTGGATGAATATATTTTAAAGGAATTGAATGGGGATGAGAGTCGTGAGAAATACCTCAAATTGGTTCACAATGTTAAAAAAACCTTGCCGTATGCCAAGTTGGCTGCTTTCCGTTTGCAAATGATGGAAGACAACCTCAATATGCTCACCACCAAGCGGGCCAAGGAGAAATATATCAAAGAAACCGAAAAAGCCATCAAAGCTGAATTCATGTCGCAATTAAAAAACTTGACTTTGAGTCAAGGGAAGTTACTCTTAAAACTCATCCATCGGGAAACCGGCAAGAATACCTACGAAATTTTAAAAGGCTATCGAGGCAGCGCCACTACCTTCTATTGGGGAGCCCTGGCCAAATACTATGATGCTGATCTCAAAGTTGAATTCGACCCTATAGAAGACTATCAGATCGAATATATCATCAAGGTATACAAGCTCGAATGAACCTTTTGGGTTTTCATTTGATATTAAGGTATGGATAATATCTATCACCTGTCTGCTCAAACCACCGAAGGAGACCTTTTTAACTTTGAACAATTAAAGGGCAAAGTCGTCATGATTGTGAATACGGCATCCGAATGTGGTTTTACCCCTCAGTATAATTCGTTGCAGCATCTTTATGACAGCTATAAAAAGGAGGGCTTTGAAATACTGGCTTTTCCCACCAACGATTTCGGTTCACAAGAACCGCTGAATGGCAAAAACCTCCGTTTCTTTTGTGAAGAAAATTATCAGGTGGAATTTCCTCTGATGGATAAAGTGTCCGTGAAGGGGAGGGATAAGCATCCGGTATTTGAATACCTCTCGTCTAAGAAGCTCAATGGATATACATCCTTCAGTCCGATCTGGAACTTTCAAAAATATCTAATTGATAAAAAAGGTTATGTTCGCCAATATTTTCTTCCGGTAACCAGTCCGGAGAGCAAACGCGTAAAGAAAACCATCGAACAACTCCTTCATGAAAATATCTAAAGTTGACGTATTGGCCATTGGTGCGCATCCCGATGATATTGAATTGGGTGCAGGTGGAACCTTGGCGGCATTGGTCGCGGCCGGCAAAAAAGTAGGGATGCTGGATTTGACCCTGGGAGAACTCGGTTCTCGGGGGAATGCTGAGCTCCGGACAAAGGAGGCCATGGAGTCGGCTGAATATCTGGGTGTCGCATTCAGAATTCAATTGAATCTGGGCGATGGACAAATCAATACGTGTGTTGAAAACAAAACTGAAGTGATCCGGGTATTGAGGGCAAGTTGTCCGGATGTGGTGCTGGCGAACACGCTGAACGATCGCCATATCGATCATGGGAATGCTGCTTTGTTGGTGAAGGAATCTTGTTTTTTGAGCGGACTGGCAAAATGGGAAACCATGGCTGATGGTCAGCTCCAATTGCCTTGGCGGCCGCAATTTTTATTGCATTATATACAGGATCATTATCACAAGCCCACATTGGTGGTAGATATCACTAAATTCTATGAACAAAAGCGTCGGGCGATACTCACTTTTGGCAGTCAGTTTTATAATGCCGAAGCCACAGAACCTGAAACGCCCATATCTTCAGAAGATTTTCTACATTTTCTAGAGTCCAGGGCCAGGGAGAAAGGCCGCTGGATAGGTTGTACGTATGGTGAGGGATTTGTTTCAGAGGTTCCTTTAAACATTCCAAAGCTGCATGCTTTGATGGGCGTATAACAATCTCAAAAAATATTCATAACACTTCGGTAAAGAGCGGAATTTTTCATAGATTTGCCGCCCTTTCGACTGCCAAATTGGTCTCGTTTGAAAGGATTGATAAAAATTTAACAAATTGGGTTTGTAAATATCAACTGATGTTGTACTTTTGCAGACCTTTTAAAATAGTACGCCTTTATATATGCCTACCATACAACAATTAGTAAGAAAAGGAAGGACTTCAAACGCCGATAAGAGTAAGTCTCCGGCATTGGATTCTTGTCCACAGAGACGCGGTGTTTGCACCAGGGTTTATACCACCACGCCAAAGAAGCCGAATTCGGCCATGCGTAAGGTAGCCAGGGTAAGATTAACCAATCAGAAGGAAGTGAATGCTTACATTCCGGGAGAAGGTCACAACCTTCAGGAACACTCCATCGTGTTGATTCGCGGCGGTAGGGTAAAGGATCTACCGGGAGTTAGATATCACATCGTTCGCGGTGCGTTGGATACCTCCGGAGTCGATGGAAGAAAGCAGAGAAGATCTAAATACGGAACTAAGAGACCTAAAAAATAATGAGAAAGGCAAGGGCTAAAAAACGTTTGTTGATGCCGGATCCAAGGTTTAAAGATACCATGGTAACCCGTTTCATTAACAATATGATGTGGGATGGCAAAAAGGAAACTGCCAGAAACATATTCTATGATGCAATTGAAATTGTGTCTAAGAAAGTTCAGGATGAAGAAGGCATTGAGCAGTGGAGAAAGGCGTTGAACAATGTGATTCCTTCAGTAGAAGTGAAAGCACGTCGTGTGGGAGGGTCTACTTTTCAGATTCCAATAGAAATCAATCCTGAGAGAAAAGTGGCGATGGGCATGAAATGGATGATTAAATATGCTCGATCACGCAATGAAAAATCAATGGCTGAAAAATTAGCCGGTGAAATCGTTGCCGCTGCTAAAGGGGAAGGTGCTTCTGTAAAAAAGAAGGAAGATACCCACAAGATGGCAGAAGCAAACAAGGCATTTTCACATTTCAGAGTATAATTAACAATGTCGAGAGATCTTAAATACACGAGAAATATTGGTATTGCCGCGCACATCGATGCAGGCAAGACCACCACAACGGAGCGCATTCTTTATTACGCCGGTGTGAACCACAAAATTGGTGAGGTGCATGACGGTGCAGCTACCATGGATTGGATGGTTCAGGAGCAGGAAAGAGGGATTACCATCACTTCTGCTGCTACCACTGTATTCTGGAAATACCAAGGAGATCAATATCATATTAACATCATCGATACCCCGGGGCACGTTGACTTTACCGTTGAGGTAAATCGTTCGCTCCGCGTGTTGGATGGTTTGGTGTTTTTATTCAGTGCGGTTGACGGTGTTGAACCTCAGTCAGAAACCAACTGGAGATTGGCCAATAACTATAAAGTACCCCGTATTGGTTTCGTAAATAAAATGGACCGTGCCGGTGCTGACTTTTTGAACGTAGTTCGTCAGGTGAAGGATATGTTGGGCAGCAACGCAGTACCCCTGCAGCTTCCAATTGGTGAAGAGGATAATTTCAAAGGTGTTGTCGACTTGATTAATTTCAGAGGCATGGTTTGGAATGAAACGGATAAGGGAATGACTTATGAAGTTGTGCCTATTCCTGCCGACATGTTGGATGAAGCCATGGAGTGGAGAGAAAAACTCCTAGAATCGGTTTCAGAATACGATGAGAAGTTGATGGAGAAATTCTTCGACGATCCAAGTACCATTTCTGAAAGAGAAATTTTGGATGCATTGCGCAAGGCATGTATCGATATGTCTATTGTACCGATGGTTTGTGGTTCTTCCTTTAAAAACAAAGGGGTGCAAACGATGCTCGACCTGGTGATGGAAATTCTTCCTTCTCCATTAGACAGAGAACTCACAATCGGAACACATCCTGATACGGATGAAGAAATAACACGTAAGCCTTCTTATGACCAGCCATTTGCGGCTTTGGCTTTTAAGATTGCTACAGATCCATTCGTAGGTCGTCTGGCTTTCATGCGTGCCTATTCAGGTAAATTGGACTCTGGTTCTTATGTGTTAAACACCCGCAGTGGAAACAAGGAGCGTATCTCCAGAATTTTTCAGATGCATGCCAACAAGCAAAACGCGATCGACAGCCTTGGAGCCGGAGATATTGGAGCAGCCGTTGGTTTTAAAGATATCAAAACAGGAGACACCCTTTGTGATGAGAAACATCCAATCGTGCTCGAATCGATGGACTTCCCTGAGCCGGTAATCGGTTTGGCGGTTGAGCCAAAAACTCAAGCAGATTCTGACAGATTGGGTATGTCTTTGGCAAAATTGTCTGAAGAGGATCCAACGTTCAGAGTTCATACAGAAGAAGAAACCGGTCAGACCGTTATCAGCGGAATGGGTGAACTTCACTTAGAAATCATCGTGGATCGTTTGAAGCGTGAATTCAAAGTAGAAATCAATCAGGGAGCACCACAGGTTGCTTATAAAGAAGCGTTGAAAGGAAGTACCGTTCACCGTGAAACTTATAAGAAACAAACGGGTGGTAGAGGAAAATTTGCGGATATTCAATTCGAAATCGGTCCAGCCGATGAGGGAGCAGAAGTAAAGAACGGTCTACAGTTCGTAAATGAAATCGTGGGTGGTTCTATCCCTAAAGAATATATCCCTTCCGTTCAGAAAGGATTTACAGAAGCCATGAAAAATGGTGTATTAGCAGGATACCCGATCGATCGCATGAAAGTGAGATTGTTTGACGGTTCTTTCCACGCAGTGGATTCAGATTCATTGTCTTTTGAAATTGCTGCACGTCAGGGTTTCAGAGATGCTGCGAAAAATGCAAAACCAATTTTACTCGAACCTATTATGAAGCTGGAAGTATTAACACCTGCTGATTATATGGGTGATGTTCAGGGTGACTTGAACAGAAGAAGAGGAATGTTGGAAGGAATGGATGAAAGAGCAGGTTCTCAGGTGATCAAGGCGAAAGTGCCTCTCTCTGAAATGTTCGGATACGTAACCAGTTTGCGTACCATCACTTCCGGAAGAGCTTCTTCAACAATGGAGTTCTCACACTATACCGAAGTACCTAAGAATATGGCCGATGAAGTATTGGCTAAAGTTAACGGATTGAAAACAGCTAAAGCCTGATAAAATGGTCAGTCAAAAGATAAGAATCAAATTAAAGTCGTACGATCACAACCTGATTGACAAATCAGCTGAAAAGATTGTTCGTTCAGTGAAAGCAACCGGTGCTGTGGTGAGTGGCCCAATACCCTTGCCAACCGAAAAGAAGATTTTCACTGTATTGCGTTCGCCACACGTAAATAAAAAGGCAAGAGAGCAGTTCCAGTTGTGCTCATACAAAAGATTGTTAGACATCTACAGCTCGACTTCTAAAACGGTTGATGCTTTGATGAAATTGGAATTGCCAAGCGGCGTTGACGTAGAAATTAAAGTTTGACGAGATGTTAGGAGTAATCGGAAAAAAAATAGGAATGACAAGCGTTTTCACTCCGGAAGGAAAGAAATTAGCTTGCACAGTGGTTGAAGTTGACCAGAATGTGGTAACACAGGTAAAAACTGTTGAAACGGATGGCTATAGCGCTATTCAGATTGCCAGCATCGAAGCCAAAGAAAAAAACACCCCGAAAGCAATGTTGGGGCATTTTGCGAAAGCAAATACTACTCCAAAAAGAGTGGTTGCTGAACTTCGCGAGTGGGAAGGTACTCCGACCGTAGGAGATGAAGTGAAACTTTCTCTTTTTGAGGAAGGTGATTTCGTTGATGTAATCGGAACTTCTAAAGGAAAAGGATTTCAGGGTGTTGTTAAACGTCACGGATTCGCAGGGGTTGGTGGTCAGACACACGGACAGCACAATAGATTACGTGCTCCGGGTTCTTTGGGCGCATCTTCTTATCCTTCCAAGGTTTTTAAGGGCATGAGAATGGCTGGAAGAACCGGTGGAGAAAGAGTGAAAATGTTTAACCTTCAGATTCTTAAAATCATGAATGATGAGAATTTGATGGTGATCAAGGGTTCAATCCCCGGACATATAGGTTCATACGTAATCGTCGAGAAATAAAATGAAACTCAAGGTATATAATATTCAGGGCGCTGAAACCGGAGCGGAAATAGAAATCCCTTCTGAAGTTTTTGCCTCAGAACCGAACGATCACGCCATTTATCTGGATGTGAAGCAGTTTTTGGCTAACCAAAGACAAGGTACGCACAAAACCAAAGATAAGAGTGAAGTTACGGCTTCTACCAGAAAGTTGAAAAGACAAAAAGGTACCGGTACTGCTCGTCAGGGTAGTGCAAAATCCGGAACCATGGTAGGTGGTGGTAACATGCACGGTCCAAAGCCGCGCGACTATTCTTTCAAGTTGAATAAAAAACTAAAGAAGACCGCTAGAACCTCTGCCTTGGGATATAAGGTCATTGAAAATGGAATTATTGTTTTGGATCAAATCAATATGGATTCTCCGAGCACTAAAACCTTCCAGCAAATTTTGAATAACCTGAAAATTGCAGGATCAAGAAATTTGGTGGTGGTTCCTGAGCACAATGCCAATGTTTACCTTTCCGGTAGAAATATTGAAAATTCAAGGGTGATGGTAGCTTCTGATATCAACACGTATGAAGTGATGAAAGCAAGCAATTTGGTAATCACGGTTGCCGGCATCGAAAAACTTAAAGAAGTATTGAATTAAGTCATGAGTGTAGTAAAGAAACCATTAATCACAGAGAAGACCACCAAAATGGGTGAGAAACTCGGGCAATATGCCTTTGTGGTGGATAAAAAAGCAAAAAAACCAGAAATCATTGCTGAGCTTCAGAAACTTTACAATGTAGAGATTACAGCAATCAGCACCATGCTCTACATGGGTAAACGGAAAACCAGATTTACCAAAGCGGGTGTAATAGCAGGTAAAAAACCAAACTTCAAAAAAGCTGTGATTAAGCTGAAGGAAGGTCAATCAATTGATTTCTTTGAAAGTATCTAAAAAATGGC
>JBIIVF010000162.1:0-5176 GCA_044339595.1 Bacteroidia bacterium | reverse complement strand
GGGGCATAAGAACCTATCCATACAGCACAAATAGGAGCGTGAGTCCTTATACCTATGATGATATCAAAACGCTGTCTGTACCTCATGGCGTAGGTTCTGTTTGGTGTGCGATGTTATGGGATTTGTATTGGGATTTAATAGATAAATATGGATACGACGCTGATTTATACGAAGGAAAAGGCGGAAATAATCTAGCCATGCAATTGGTCATTGACGGACTTAAACTTCAACCTTGTAATCCCGGATTTGAAGATGGGAGAGATGCCATTTTGTTGGCAGACAGAATCAACAACAAAGGAGCGAATCAATTGCTTATCTGGAGTGTTTTTGCCCGAAGAGGATTGGGGTTTGATGCCGATCAGGGATCCTCCAATAGCCGCTCAGATGGCAAAGAAGGGTATCAAATTCCTCCTTCCTTAAAAAATGCTTTAGAAGTTATAAAGGTAGCTGAAGCCAAAGTACAATCCGGAGATACGATTCATTATCGCATTGCCTTGAAAAATTTGACACCCAACGTGTTAAATAATATAACGTTTAATGACACTTTAAGTGATGGATTGTTACATCTATCTACAACAGCTTGTCCATTGGTTTTGAATGGAAATATCTTGACCATGCAGTTGGATTCAATGTTACCCGGCGATAGCTTGGATTGTGCATATTCAGCATTGGTTGTAACACCCAAAGTGACCGATGAATTAACCTTGGATAATTTTGAAAACGGATTTGGAAAATGGAAAATCCAAAATGACGTAGGTTTAGATACCTTCAAAATTAGCCAAAGCAGAAAGAGAAGTGGCTCTCAAAGCTTATTTATTGTGAACCCCGGAAGCCAGTCTGATCAAAGTGCCATTGTTGCCTATAATCTGGATACCATCGAAAACCCGGCCATTGGTTTCTATCATTTTTACAAAACAGAAGATACTTGGGATGGTGCCGTCATTGAGTTGAAGGAAAAAGGGCAAAGCAATTGGATAGATGCAGGTTCTTTGTTTCTTTCGGGTGGTTATAACAGTTCAATTTCAACCAATCCACAGAGCAGAATTTCAGGACAACCTGCTTTTACCGGTGCCAGCAATGGATTTGAATATGCCATGATTGATTTGAGTGATTTTAAAGGCAAAGAAGTGGAGGTTCGTTTTCGCTTTGTATCAGATGGAGCAGCCTCTGAAGAAGGGTGGTATATCGATGATGTCAGTTTGATGGGATTATCCATGATTAGAAACACTGTTTTTGTGAATTCGTTGGCCAATGTGCCTTCATCCTCTTCGGTAAACACGCTGGTATACAAAAAGGAATCGACCGTTTCTATCAGTGAAATCAATGCAGATCTAATTCGCATTTACCCCAATCCAACGGGTAAGTTCATACATCTTGATTTTCAGCAACCGGGTTGCAGAAGTGTGGCTATCTTAAATACGCTGGGTGAACAAATCTATAACCAAGAAAATTGCTTGAATTCCGTTCAAATCGACTTGTCTATGGTTGCTCAAGGAGTTTACTTTATCCAAGTCAAAACGGAAGAAGGTGTATCACAAACGAAAATTGTAAAGCATTAATTTACAATTCGTTATGTTCGTATTGTTGATTTAGAAGTTTAGCAATATGACCCCAAACCTGGGCTACACTGATGTACAAAATTGTAGAGTTTTGTTCATTTTGTTCAGAACCCGGTGTACCTGAAAAATAATGGATCACAGATACCATTTCACCCATAGGGTAAAACACATCTTTTACGCCCGGTCCAAATAATCCAACGAGCGGAATATCGCAAGCAGAAGCTATGTGAAGGGGGCCACTTTCATTACCTACAAAAAATGAAGCTTTATCGCACAGGGTTTTCATGTCCGTTAAAGAACCCGCACCGCAAAAAGAAACCGTTCCCGAAGGAAATCCTTGAAGGGCATTATTTACTCGCTCCGTTTCATCCGGTCCGCCTACGATGACTACCCTGAGGTTTAATTTACTCTGAATGACCTGTGCAAGCTGTTGAAATCGCTCCATGGGCCATCTCCTGGCCACGTCTCTTGCCCCGGTGTGAAAAACACAAAACGATTGAAGGTCTTGGGCATCTAAAAAAGCGTCCGATCTAATTTCATTTTGAATGGTCGTATATACGATCGGTTTAACGGTTTTTTCATACATCTGATATTCTTCATCCGTGAGTAACGGTTGAATGATTTCGAGATTGGTGTAAAGTTCCTGCTTTTGAGCTCCTTTGCGTTTATTTCTGTAACGAACGGTACCTCTGTCTACGCGATATCTAGGTCTGGCCAACAAACTTTGAAACCACGTGGTGAAATTACCGCGCATTTCAATCCAGATATCATGTTTTTCACCATTCAATTCATGAATAATTTCATCTACAGCGCGCTGGTTATCCAGTAGATTGGCCGTTACAGCCTTACAAAATACGGTGATTTTTGCGTTGGGGAATTGACTTTTTAGAATGTCAAAAACAGGCATGGCGTATACCATGTCGCCAATCTCATCCAACTTTACAATCAAAATACTCTTGATTTCAAGCTTTGAAATCGGCTTATGGCGATATAATTTGCCCGTTAAGTAGTTCAGAAAGTATAAAATTTTCTCCTTCATCAATTCTCCTCTTCTAAAACATATAAGATTGGCTTGCTTGGGCTGGCATCACTGTCGAAAGACGCAATCATCAAATTGAGTAAATATATACCATCCTGCACCGAATTCGGGATATAAGCCAATTCAGTAATGGTGGCATCCAATCGGGTGTCATTCGGATATTGCCAAAAGGCATGATGCGTTTCTAACAATCCACCATCTTCTTCGCGGTCTACAGAAGGGAGATCTATGATTAAATGTTTAATATGCGCTTCCGCCAGTGCTTTACCCAAAGCCGGCTCAAGGTAGCAAGGGTTTGAACCTGAGTAATTGGTGGTGAGTTTCGATTCATTGTTGGGCCATGTTCGAATGATCAAGGCATCACAAAATTCGATATCATTCAAAAGAGGTTTCACTTGATCCAACGTAATTAAATGATCTCCGTTAGCCAATTTGGTCGGCTGAATTGAAATTAACCTGCCGAAGAACAAATGATTTTTCAGGGTCTCTCTAATGGTGATTTTTTCATTAGAAATATGTCCGACACATTCGGTGTGGGTGCCATTTCCATGCGGACTAAAAGAGATTTCTTCACAATTACAAGGTCCACCTTCTGATTTAGATCCGACAAAACTTCCGGCCCTGAATGGTTTATACCGCGGTGGGGGAAGAAAAAATGCACTGACAGAATTTTCGGTACATAATGGCGTGGATAGGTCGATACCCATTGTGGTGTCGACTTTGAAGTTCTTATTTCCGAATTTGAGGTGTAGTTGCATGAATAGAGACGATATCTCGTGGCAAAAGTATTAATTTGTGACAGTATTTAATGAATGGCTAAATTCAAAAAGTTCAATAGTTACGAAATCAAGCGAATGCTTAAGATTGCATTGTTGATTTTTGCTGGGTCCATTGGTTTCTTTTCATTGATGTACACCAATACACTGGTGTCAGAACTAGAGCAAGAGGAAAGGCAAAAGGTAACCCAATGGGCTGATGCTACCAAGCTATTGTTATCACCTGAATATGAAGGAGATGTCGACTTTTTACTTCAAATAGTCCGCGACAACCATACCATCCCGGTCATCCTGACAGATAAAAATGGAGCGATTACCGGATTTCGTAATTTAGATTCTGCTTTGGCCGAAAAACCCGGCTATAAAGAGAATTTAATCAAAGAAATGGCCAAGGTGAATAAACCTATCGTGACTGAATACGTTGCAGGTGAGAAGATTACCGTCTACTACGAAAACTCCATCATCCTTACTAAATTAAGGTACTATCCATATTATCAACTATCGATCATTGCTCTTTTTTTATTGGTGAGTTACTTTGCCTTTAGCTACAGTCGCAGAAACGAACAGAATCAAGTTTGGGTGGGGATGAGCAAAGAAACGGCCCATCAATTGGGTACGCCGATTTCAAGTTTGGTAGCTTGGTTAGACTATCTAAAAGCCTCTGATGGAAAAATCGAACCGATGGTGATTGAGGAGATGTCGAGGGACATTGAAAGACTGGAGTTAATTACTGAAAGATTCTCAAAAGTGGGCAGTGCACCTGTATTGGAGCGAAAAGATTTAGTTGAGTGTGTGAGTTCTGCAGTTGACTACCTGAAAGCCCGCGCTCCAAGTAAGGTTAGATTTGAAATAATCACACCGGCTTCAGGAATGCCCCTTTGGGTGAACATCAATTATCCTCTTTTTGCCTGGGTAATAGAGAACATAACCAAAAACGCCATGGATGCCATGGATGGGAATGGTCATTTAACGTATGTCTTAAAAATGGGAACCAAAGATGTTTTACTCGATATTATTGACAATGGAAAAGGGATTCCTAAAAACAAATTCGAAACGATCTTTAAACCGGGTTATACGACGAAGAAAAGGGGATGGGGTCTTGGATTATCGTTGGTCAAAAGAATCGTAGAAAATTATCATGCAGGTCAGGTATTTGTGAAAGAATCCATTCCTCATCAAAGAACCGTATTCAGGATTGTGCTCAAAAGCGCACAGGAAGAGAATGAGTGATTTAAATGTCGTTTAACCGTTTAATATAAAGTTCTTTGGATTTCTCAAAAGCCCCACGATGGGCTTCCTGAATTGGAATGGTAGGGGGTGTTTTTACCTTAAACGGATCTATTTGCTTCCCATTTTTCCAGAACCTGAAACACAAATGCGGACCGGTGGCTAACCCCGTACTGCCCACAAATCCAATAACTTGACCTTGCGTCACTTTTTTGCCCTTTCTTGCGGCCTTGTGTATCTTGCTCATGTGCAGGTATTGGGTGGTAAAGGTTTCATTGTGTTGAACTTTTACATAGTTACCATTGCCACGTCCGTAACCACTTTCTACAACAATACCGACACCTACGGAACGGATTGGCGTGCCCGTGGGTGCAGCATAATCGGTTCCAAGATGAGCTTTCCATATTTTTTGAACCGGGTGAAAGCGTTTTAAAGTGTATCTGGAACTGATCCTCGTATAATCAAGTGGAGATTTTAAAAATGCTTTTCTAAGGCTTTTTCCTTGGTCGTCAAAATATTGATTATCTGCGTCTTGTGGGTAATAAAAACCGTAGTAAGGCGTATCCATCCAATTG
>JBIIVF010000039.1:0-18441 GCA_044339595.1 Bacteroidia bacterium | reverse complement strand
GACCAGACTTTCTCTAAAAGGGATGATCACCAGTATAGAATCCGATACCGCATTAGTACCGAAATCCCTTTAAATGGAGAATCAGTTGATCCTGGAGAGTTTTACTTGAAGATCAATAATGAATATTTGAATAGTTTCCAGGCATCAGAGTACGACCTCGAGGTGAGATTGGTCCCTCTGTTGGGGTTTGATTTAACCAAAGGTTATAAAATTGAAACCGGCATGGATTATAGAGCCAACTCATTTCTGAATGACCCGGTCCGCCATAGCTTTTGGATGTGCTTGAATTTTTTTATTGATCTTTAGTTAAAATTCCGGATTGAAGGATGTTGTTTCCCGTCTTTTATCTTTCGTAATTATTCAACAACTTTGTTTCAAATAATTTGCCCATGATGAACCCACTTGTTGACCCCTACTTTCAATCAGGTTGTATGCGTTGCCCGCTGGGGAATACCCCTCAATGCAAAGTGCATAAGTGGGAGGATGAGTTGGCTCGTTTGAGGTTAATTTTAAGTGAAAGCCCATTAACGGAAGAGTTGAAATGGGGTGTTCCTTGCTATACCTACCAAAATAGCAATGTAATTTTAATCGGAGCATTTAAAGAATTTTGTTCCCTTAGTTTTATGAAAGGAGCATTGATGAAAGACCCGGATGGGTTGCTCGAAAAGCCGGGAGAAGATACCCAAGCGGCAAGGGTCATCCGTTTGACCGGATTTCAAGAACTGCTGGAAAAGGAAGAAGCCATTAAAGCCTGCATCCGCGAGGCCATCGAAGTAGAAAAATCGGGGCTCAAATTTGAATTCAAAAAGATAACCGATCGCACCATTCCTGCAGAATTAGAAGAGAAGTTTGAAGAAATACCCGCTCTCAAAACTGCATTCCAATCACTTACCCCCGGCAGACAAAGAGCCTATTTGATCCATTTTACTCAACCTGTTCAATCTTCGACACGGGTAGCCAGAATTGAAAAATACATCCCCCAGATATTGGCCGGAGAGGGATTTAATGAAAAATATAGAAGCAAGAAAAGTTGAGACACAGAAACCATTATGTTGGGATAAAAAATGGGTATTTACAAGGATTACCCCGTATCCAAGGGCTGCACCTCCCCTTTTGCTCCGATTTGGATTAGGGAGATGGTGAAGAAAAACAGTTAGTCAATTAGCCCCAAAGGCGATTCAATGTGTCAAAAACCCTTTTCCCCTTATTTGGCATTTGCAAAATCTACCTTTAACTTGCGGCGCATTCCAATCGGCAATGGCAGGTCATAGTAAATGGGCAAATATCAAGCACCGCAAAGGCGCACAAGATAAACGAAGAGCAAAAGTTTTCACGCGTTGCATTCGTGAAATCACTCTGGCCGCCAGAGACGGAAACCCTGATCCGGAAAGCAATCCCGCCTTGCGTTTAGCCATACAAAATGCCAAAGGCGCCAATATTCCGAAAGATACCATTGAACGTGCCATTCAAAAAGGAAAAGGTGGCGAAGCACAAGGTCTCACGCCCCTGACTTACGAGGGTTATGCCCCCGGCGGAGTAGGCATCATCCTGGAAGTCTATACCGATAACATCAACCGAACCATCGCCAACATCCGAACCATTTTTAATAAATTCGGAGGAAACCTGAGCACCAATGGTTCTCTCGATTTTGTTTTTAGCACGAATGGCGTATTCGAAATACCTACATCGCAGTTATTCGAAAAAGATAAATCAGCCATAGAACTGGCATTGATTGATGGCGGTGCTGAAGATCTTGAATTTTCTGAAGAAGGCATTTTAATTTATACCTCTTTTACAGATTTCGGATTAATGAATAAAACCCTGGAAGGGCTGCAACTCGAACCCTCCAATGCAGAAATCAGAAGAATTCCCGCCAACACGGTTACGCTCCCTGTAGACGAAGCCAAACAGCTCCTTAAAATGATCGAAAGATTTGAAGAGGATGACGATATCAGTACCGTTTATCACAACCTCGAACTCACTGAAGCGCTGGAAGCAGCATTAAACGCATAACTATGATACAAACGAACGCAGGATCGGCCGCATCCGACAAAAGAGAAAAACTTGCTCAAAAAAGAGCCCAAAGCTTACTGGGTGGAGGCGAAGAACGCATTGCATCGCAGCATAAAAAAGGCAAGCTCAGCGCAAGAGAAAGGTTGCGCTATCTGCTCGACAAAGGTTCGTTTGAAGAAATCGGAGCGCTTGTTAAGCATCGAAGCACCGATTTTGGCATGGACAAACAACACATCCCAGGTGATGGTGTTGTGACCGGCTATGGCACTGTTAACGGTCGATTGGTCTATGTGTTTTCTCAAGACTTCACCGTTTTCGGAGGATCGCTTTCTGAAACCCATGCAGAAAAAATTTGTAAAATCATGGATATGGCCATGAAGAATGGAGCTCCTGTGATTGGATTAAATGACTCCGGTGGAGCCAGAATTCAGGAGGGTGTCGTTTCTCTGGGCGGTTATGCCGACATCTTTTATAAAAACACCCGCGCCAGTGGCGTTATTCCTCAACTTTCGGCCATCATGGGGCCTTGTGCCGGAGGTGCAGTGTATTCACCCGCCATTACAGATTTTATCCTGATGGTGGAACATACATCTTATATGTTTGTAACCGGACCGAACGTGGTTAAAACCGTGACCAATGAAGAAGTGAGCAGTGAAGATTTAGGTGGCGCATCGGTACATAGCACCAAATCCGGTGTAGCGCATTTCACGGCTGCCAATGAACTCGTTTGTCTCGATCAGATCAAAACGTTGCTCACTTACATTCCCTCCAATTGTGAGGACCTTCCCCCCTCATTACCTTATGAAAAGAGTGATGAATGGCGTCCGGCCCTCACTTCTGTCATTCCAGAGAACCCAAATCAACCTTACGATATCCGAGATGTCATCAGCGAAGTTGCAGACACCGATAGTTTTTATGAAGTACACAAAGATTTTGCAGAAAATATCGTTGTGGGCTTTGCCCGGTTGGCCGGAAAAAGCATCGGCATTGTGGCCAATCAACCGGCCTATCTCGCCGGTGTGCTCGACGTTAAATCATCCCAAAAAGGGGCTCGTTTTGTCAGATTCTGCGATAGCTTTAACATCCCATTGCTGGTTTTTGAAGATGTTCCCGGCTTTCTTCCAGGAACTGATCAGGAATGGAATGCCATCATTACCAACGGAGCCAAATTGCTTTACGCCTTTTGCGAAGCTACCGTACCCAGGGTAACTGTCATCACCCGCAAAGCCTATGGCGGCGCGTACGATGTGATGAACAGCAAACACATCGGTGCCGACATGAATTTTGCCTGGCCAACTGCCGAAATTGCTGTAATGGGGGCGAAAGGAGCTGCCGAAATTATCTTCAAAAAGGAGATCAGCACTGCCGAAAATCCGGAAAAAGCCTGGCTCGAAAAAGAACAGGAATATGCTCGTATATTTGCCAATCCTTACAGAGCAGCTGAAAGGGGCTTTATCGATGAAGTGATCTTCCCTGAAGAAACGCGCATTAAATTAATCAAAGCTTTCGCCATGCTGCAAAACAAGGTGGATACATTGCCCAAAAAGAAACACGGAAATATTCCTTTATAACCCATGAGCTTAAAAGTTTGTATTGTGATGCCCGCCTACAATGAAGGCGAAGTGATTGCCGAAGTGGTAGAAAAGTGGAGCACCTTGCTCAAAGAACAATTTTCACCCCAGGAAGCACGTCTGATTGTAGTCAATGATGGCTCAAAAGACAATACCTGGGAGATCCTTTCTTCGCTTAGTGCAGAATATCCCTACCTAGATGCCGTGAATCAAGCCAATGGAGGTCACGGAAAAGCAGTCATTGCGGCCTACAACCGCGCGATTGCTTTAGACAGCGAATGCATCTTTCAAACCGATAGCGACGACCAGTTTGAAACAGCTGATTTTTGGAAACTCTGGGAAAAGAGAAACGATTCTAATTTCATTTTAGGCTATAGAAAAATTCGATTCGACGCACCCATTCGGCTGATTATAACCCGCATTGTCAGGCTTACCTTATGGATGTTTTACGGCGTAATGATTCCGGATAGCAACATTCCCTTCCGATTGATCAAAGGCAGCTATTTAAAACAATGTCTGCAACGACTTCCCGATCCTGCTCCTTTCGCACCCAATATCTTTTTAAGCGTGATGGCTCGCAAAGACGGAAACAAGCTTTTTAATATACCAATTACCCACAAAGACCGTCACACCGGTGAGGTGTCTATCAAAAAATGGAAATTATTGAAAGTTTGCTGGCAAAGTTTTAAAGAATTGACGGCCTTTCGTAAAATTTTAGCCATAAAACCTAAGAATTGACATTCCACCTTTTTAAATCTATTGTCAAATGATAGCTTTGCAGAATTGTATGTATAAACATTCAATAAGAATCGTCTGGGGTCTGTTGCTTATTGGTGGATCCATTCTTTTCACCGACGGGTGCAAACATGAGCCTGAAATTCGCAAAAAAAACCCTACCGATACCACTCAGAATCCCATCGACACCACCCAACAAGGTAATCCTTGCTCTCCTGATACGGTTTACTTCGAAAAAGATATCTTACCGTTATTGCTGAGCAATTGCGCGAAAAGCGGCTGTCATGATGCGATTACGAAAGAGGGAGGCCAGATTTTTACTGATTATGCCAATACCATGGCCACCGGAAAAATTAAACCCGGGAAACCTTTAGATTCGGACTTTTATGATGTTATCACAGAAACTGACCCAAAGAAAATAATGCCCCCTCCTCCCCATACACCCTTATCTTCAGATCAAAAAGAGTTATTAAGAAAATGGATTGCTCAGGGTGCTCTTAACTTGAAGTGCAACAGTGGTTGCGATACCTTAAATGTTAAATGGACCAGCCATATTTCAACCATCATCAACAACAATTGCAAAGGCTGTCACAGCGGTGCCGCACCATCCGGAAATGTTTCACTAACGGATTATGCATCTGTAAAAACACAGGCAATCAGTGGCAAATTACTCGGAGTTGTGCGACAGGATGTAGGATTTAAACCCATGCCACCCTATGGCAGCAAACCTTTAAGTGCCTGTAATATTACCGCGATTAGAAAATGGATAGAAAACGGTACACCCGAATGAAAAATATAGTTCAATCAACCTTGTTTTTGATGACACTTGGGTTCATGACTTCCTGCTATTATGATGTAGAGTCTGAGTTGTATCCAAATAGTTCTGGCTGCGACACATTGAACGTTACCTATAAACTTACCGTCATACCGATTTTAGAACGTAACAATTGCCTCAATTGTCACAATACCGGATTAAGTTCAGGCGGTGTTAATCTAGATAATTATACTTCCCTTACTCCAACCATTGCTTCTGGTAAATTGTTATCTAGTGTAAACCACGATGGAAAAGCATCTAAAATGCCCCAGGGTGGTGCAAAAATTCCTGACTGCGACTTAAGAAAAATCGAGATTTGGATTAAAAACGGCGCACCGGATAACTAGAAAGACAACCCTATGACTAAAAAAATTCTTATATTTACTTTAGTAGCCATATTGGTTGCCGTTGGAGTAGCGTACTACATGTACAATAAACCGCACATGAATGTAGCCAAAACTTCTCCTGATTTCACTCTTTCTGCTGACAGTCTTTTTGCAGAATATCAGTTAAACGAACAAGCCGCCAACGCCAAATTTCTTGAAAAAATAATTTTGGTCAATGGTACAGTGACTCAAACAAATTTTGAAAATCCGGCAGAACCCAACATCGTTTTGCTCGCAGCAGATGGGGAAGGTACGGTTACTTGTGGATTTAAACCTGAATATTTAGCCTCGATTCAAAAACTTATTGCCGGAGACAAAATCACCATCAAAGGTCAATGCAAAGGCCTCACCGGAGATGCTGCCTTAGATTTATTGGCCTCTCCGGATGTGGTGCTCACCAATTGCACGGTTGTTGCAGACAATAAATAAAATTAAACAGATGAAAAATACAGTTATTCTCCTTTTGGTTGCCATGGCAGCTTTCTCCTTTAAAAACGCAACACCGGTAAAATTCTTTACCAAAACCGGAAACATTACTTTCTTCAGTCATACCAACATTGAAGACATAGAAGCGGTAAATCATAAAGTGACCAGCGCATTTGAAACCGCTACCGGAAAAATGCAATTTTCTGTTTTAATGAAAGCCTTCGAATTTGAAAAAGCACTGATGCAAGAACATTTCAATGAGAATTATGTAGAAAGTGACAAATTTCCGAAAGCTGCCTTTGATGGTTCCATTGACAATATCAAAGCGATCAATTTCGAAAAAGATGGCACCTACAAAAGTACTGTAACCGGCAACCTGACGATTAAAGGCAAAACCAACAAGGTCAGTACAGAAGGAACTTTTATTGTAAAGGGCGGCGATGTTCAAGGCAAGGCGACCTTTAAAATAAAACTTGCCGATTATAACGTTACCATCCCTTCCGTGGTTAAAGATAAAATCAACGAACAAGTTGAGATTCGCGTTGATATGAACTATAAACCTATGTAATTTGCACCATGCAATTCAAAAAAGTCATTCAAAAAAGCATGATGAGCACAACGCTCATCATGCTTTTTACTTTCTTACCTCATTCTGTCTATTCACAAGATCTTCTTGAAAACCTGGAAGAAGAACCCATCGATTATACCACTGCCACTTTCAAGACTACCCGCGTCATCAATGGGCACTCGGTAGAAAACGTTGCAGGTGGGGTCTTGGATTTCAGAATTTCGCATCGCTTTGGGGCCATAGACCAAGGATTGTATGACCTTTTCGGTTTAGATGCGGCTACCATGAGGCTAGGTTTTGAATATGGCCTCACAGATCGCCTGATGGTAGGTGTGGGACGAAGTACTTATGAAAAATCATATGACGGATTTTTGAAATACAAAATCCTTCGTCAAAGCAAAGGCAAAGTGAACATGCCGGTAACCATGAGTTATTTTGCTTCCACCAGCATCAATACCCTCAAATGGGCAGACCCTAATAGAAAAAACTACTTCACTTCTCGCCTGAGCTATGTGCATCAGTTAATCGTTGGCAGAAAACTGAATGGAACCACGTCAGTGCAGATCACCCCATCATTTGTGCATCGAAATTTGATTAAAAACAATACGGTAAAAAATGATGTATTCGCCATTGGATTTGGAGGCAGACAAAAATTAAACAGCAGGATTTCTCTAAATGCCGAGTATTTCTATGTTTTGCCCAACCAGATTTCCCCTGAATTTAAAAATTCTTTGTCGGTTGGCTTCGATATAGAAACCGGCGGACACGTTTTTCAACTTCAATTCACCAATAGCACGCCTCAGATAGAGAAAGGATTTATTGCTGAAACCACCGGTGATTGGCTTAAAAAGGGCATCCATTTCGGATTTAACTTAAGTCGCGTTTTTACGGTTAAAAGCTAATCTAAAACTTTCTTCATTCCGTTTTCCGACCTTGCAGCCTTCTCTTATATTTGCGGCTCATTCATGAAAAAACACATAAAATATCTCATCATCGGCAGTGGTCCAACCGGATTGGGTGCCGCCTATCGGTTAAAAGAACTCGGTATCACAGATTTTCATATTCTGGAAAAGGAAAACTATGTGGGTGGATTGGCCACCAGTTTTGTGGATGACCAGGGCTTTACCTGGGATGTCGGAGGACATGTTCAGTTTAGTCATTACCAATATTTTGACGATTTAATGCTGAAAGCACTTGGTGAAGAAGGCTGGTTGAATCATCAAAGAGAGAGCTGGGTTTGGATGAAGAACCGATTTGTGCCTTATCCATTTCAAAATAACATTCGCTATCTGCCTGAAGATAGCATGTGGAAATGCCTGAATGGCATCATCGAAATCTATAAACATCCGCACAGCGGCCAACCTGCCAATTTCAAAGAATGGATTTATGCCACCTTTGGAAAAGGCATCGCAGAAGAATTTATGATGCCCTACAATTTCAAAGTATGGGCATACCCACCTGAGAAAATGAGTTATGCCTGGATTGGAGAGCGAGTAGCCGTAACAGATTTAGCCAGGGCAACAAAAAACGTAATTTTTAAACAAGACGACCTCAGTTGGGGGCCCAACAATACCTTCCAATTTCCAAAACACGGTGGAACAGGCGGCATTTGGAAAAACGTGGGCGAAAAATTGATTGGGTTAGAGAATATCACCATGAATGCAACCGTTAAAAGTGTAGATGCTGAACAAAAAACTGTATTCCTTCAAAATGGAGATCAGTACACCTTTGATTATTTGTTGAGCACTATGCCGGTAGATAAGCTAACGGCTATGATGCCCGGACAAGCACTTCTGGCGCAAAGAGCAGAGAAATTATTGCACAGCAGCACCAATATTCTGGGATTTGGTCTCAAAGGCAAACCCAAGCCGGAATTGGCAACCAAGTGTTGGATGTATTTCCCGGAGGAGCATAGTCCTTATTACCGGATTACCGTTTTTAGCAATTATAGCCCGAACAATGTTCCGGATATCAACCAGCATTGGAGTTTGATGACTGAAACTAGCGAATCGTCAGATAAACCGGTTAATAGGGAAACGCTCATGGAAGAAACCATAGAAGCACTCTTAAAAGACCAATTGATTGAAAGCAGAGAGGACATCATCAGTACCTTTATGGTTTCGTATGATTATGGCTATCCGACGCCATCGGTAGATCGAGACGCTATTTTGAAAGACATCCTGCCGGTGCTGGATGCAAAAGATATTTATTCAAGAGGTCGATTTGGAGCCTGGAAATACGAGGTGAGCAATCAAGATCACAGTTTGATGCAGGGCGTAGAATGGGCCAACCGAATGGAGCTCAACATACCTGAAACCACCCTTCCTTTCCCTGCCACAGCCAACGCAATGTGGGGTAAATAAGCCTCCTTTTCTGACATTCGCTATGTTTTTGCGCAATGGGTTGTGAATTTGCACTTTCATGTGTAGGTTTGAGCCTGTTTCAAAGCAACCTATGTCAAAGCAATTTCAAAAAAAAACTGACACTGTGGTCACCGGCAAATCGGTGCTATTTTTAATTCCGGTTTCAGGCAAATCAGTGGTATCCTTCAACGCCAAACTCCCTGAAATAAAGGAAAAATTAAAAGGAAACGCATCAGTAATGGGCTTCGACCCATCTGATCCGACCGAGGCGCTTCAGCAAATTTCTGAAGGCATATATACCCATGTAGGATTTGCAGATATGCAGGCAGATTCTATGTTAAATGCCGGTTATCAGAGCTTTTCACAACAGCGCAACCTCAAAACCGGAGTGATTTATTGTGCCGATGCCCATCACAATCAGGATGGCAAAAAGCAGGTGAAGATTCCTTTGGGAACCCGCATTATGCACGCCCTACAGAAATTGGTTACACCCCTCAAAACCGGACATACAGAGAGCGGGTTGTTCTTTACAGATGTAGAAACCGCCACTGAAATTTTAAATATTAAGGCCCTTTGCAATACCAATATCAAGCATGATTTTGCCTATCGATTAAAACTGAATGGTTACCACGTGGGCTACTTTGGACTAAACCTTCAAGGACAACCGGCCCCTAAACCAAGCTTTTTGAAAATTCTTTGGAGTGGAATATCGAATCGTTGGTACTGGTTTATTTCAGAACCTGTGCGTGCATTGAAATCCGGATCAGGGAAACAGATTTCCAATGGCAACAATCCTATCTATCGACTGGCTTTCGGTGTCATATTGATGATCGCATCCATCGGGATGCCTGCTTTGAGTTTTGATTATACCATCACTTGGGATGAGCACGAAGATGTGGGCTATTTCAATGAAGTGTATGCCTATTTCAAAACATTCGGCGAAGATAAACGCTGCCTGGATGTGGAGGGCACCATGGATCACAGCGAAAGCGGCGTGAACAAAAACCTGATTCCGCATTTGGTCAATTACGGCCCGTTTGTAAATCTGCTCAGTGCCTTTGTAGATGACACGATTTCGCCCTTAGGTTTATATGAAACCCGACATCTGATCATTGCCTTGTTTGGAATCTGGGGATTGATCTTTACAGGCTTGGTCGCACGTAAACTGGGATCATGGCGAACCGCATTGATTGCCTTGGTTTTCATGTTGCTCACCCCCACCATCTTCGGGCACAGCATGAACAATCAAAAAGACATTCCTTTTCTGGCGTTTTATATATCTGCTGTCTTCTATATCCTCAGATTTGTAGATGAAGCCCCGCAATTCAGATTTAAAACTCTTTTTATGCTTGCGGTTACCATGGGTATCACCATGAGCATCAGGGTTGGTGGTTTGCTGGTATTTGCTTATCTTGGTTTGTTTGCAGGTTTACTGTTTCTGTGGAAGGTTTATAAAAAAGAACTTACCTTCAATTTCGCCAACATCAAATCATTTGCAGTCCCCTTGATTTTGGTTTATTTCTTCGCCTATATCATCGGTATTATGTTTTGGCCGGCAGCGCTGCAAGATCCACTCAGCCATCCCTTTAGCGCCTTAAAGAACTTCGAAAAATTCAGCTTGGTGCATATCTATGAAATCTTCGAAGGACAGCGATATTACATGAAAGATTTCCCCTGGTATTACATTCCGAAATCCATGTTAATCACCATTCCTTTGTTCGTGCTCGCAGGGTTTGCCATTTCTCTTTTAGGTATCCCTTTGATGCTCAAAAAGTATGACTGGAAAAAAATCGGGATATTGTTGTTCGTCTGTCTTTTCCCGATTGCGTATATCATTTACAAAAAATCTGCGGTGTATAGCAGCTGGAGGCACTTGCTCTTCGCCTATCCGGCCATCGTTGCTCTGGCAGCCGGTGGATGGGATATGCTCATCAACTTGTTCAAAATGAAATGGATCAAGGTTGGGGTAGCAGCAGTGATGACTGCACTCGTAGCCAATGTCGGGATTTGGATGGTAAAAAATCATCCCTATCAATATCTCTATTACAATGAAATTGTGGGCGGCCTAAAAGGTGCCTATGGATACTATGAAACGGATTATTGGTGCCAAAGTCCTCGTGCTGCCGTTGAATGGCTCCTCAAAAATGAAAAGGGGATTACCCATCAGAAGACAACCATCATCAGCAACAATGAATCTCACAGCATGAGTTACTACGCTCAAAAACAGACTGATAGCATTGAAATAGCGTGGGCAAGAGATCACGAATGGAACAAACATGACTGGGATTATGCCATTTGGACTACCCGTACCCTGTCAAAAGAACAAATGTTGAATGGATATTTCCCGCCCAAAGGAACCATTCATGTTATTGAAGCAGGTGGAATACCAATTGCCGCAGTGGTGAAACGAACCAACCGTGATTTGTTTATGGCAGAGAATCTGATGAAAGAAAGAAATTTTGATTCATCGATGAAACACTGCATTGCCTACACCAAATATGACCCTAAAGAAGAAGAAGCGTATCGCCAATGGGGACTTAACCTATTGCAAATGAACCGCATCAGTGAGTGCTTCGCTCCTTTCTATAAGAGCATCGAACTTTGTCCGGAGAATTACTATTCCTGGAATTATCTTGGTTATGCCTATCGCAATACCAACAACCTCGACAGCGCCATGATTTGCTATAATCAAAGCATCAAATACAAAGAAAATATGAGCAGTGCTTACGACGGACGCGGAGATTTGTATTTAAGCAAAGGAGATTTCAGATCGGCAAAGATGGATTACGAACAATGCCTGTCATTTGGGGGCGCCAATCCGATGACCATGTATAAAATCGGTGAAGCCAATTTAAACTTGAATGATTTAAACGAAGCCTTGAAATACTATGGCGCTGCTATTCAATACAATCCAAATATGGGAGAAGCACATATGAGAATTGGCCAAATACTTGAACGTCAAGGAAATAAACAAGGCGCAGCCCAATATTATCAGAAAGCACAAGAACTCGGTATGCGATAAACAAAACTCCAATTTGGACGACTGCTTGATTATTTGAGAACTTTTATTTTAAATAAGACCTAAATTTTACATTTTTCAGCCAACAAAATGCAAGCTTTTTGCATCTTTGTTATATCGGGTTTAATAATTAATCTCACTCAATGCGGAACCGTCCGGTTTTAATCATAATATTCACTTTACTCCATATATTTTTATCTGGTGTAACTTGGGCTACGCATATTGTTGGAGGTGATTTTTATTATAAACAGGTCGGCACCAACCGATATGAAATCACCATGAAATTATATTTCGATTGTTTCAATGGAATGCCCGAAGCCATCAAATCGGATGAAGAAGCCATCATTTCTATTTTTGATGGCGCAACCAACAAACTTGACAACACTTTTGAAATGACCCGAGTGGGTCCGGTAAGGCTGAATAAAGTACAGTATAAGTGCGTGATTCCTGAGCAAAATGTCTGTGTCGATCAATACACCTATATAAGAACCATCACCTTGAATCCCGGAGCCAATGGCAAGGTCTTATCCTTTCAACGCTGTTGCAGAAACAATACGATCAACAACATTGTCAATCCTGAGTCAACCGGTTCAACTTATTGGGTAAAAATCCCAGGGACATCTACTGTTAATAACGATAACAGTCCGGTATTTAAAGAATTGCCTCCCAACTATATCTGCACCAATGCGCCCCTTGTTTTCGACCATTCAGCGACGGATAGCGACAATGACTCCCTGGTCTATGAGCTGTATCAGCCTTTTTTAGGAGCAAACCGCGACAAACCCAGGCCTGCAGGAAATGCACAGGATGGTTTCTTCGACGAACCTCCATTTACCAGTGTCATCTGGAAATTCCCTTACAGCACGGAAAATCAAATGGCCGGAGCACCTATTTTAGAAATTGATTCAAAAACCGGTTTACTTACAGTCACGCCTACGGTCGAAGGACAATTTGTGATTGGCATTAAAGTAAAGGAATTTAGAAACGGAGTGCTGATTGGTGAGACGCTGAGAGATTATCAATTTAACGTCAGGCCTTGCAAATTTGATGTAGTCAGTGCCTTTGCTGCTCCCATTTATTCTTGCAGTGATACCGTATATTTCACCAATAAAAGTTATAAGGCCACGAATTATCGATGGGATTTCGGTGATACAAAAACCTCTGCAGATACCAGTATTCAAACTTCCCCGTATTATGTATATCCCGGAAATGGCAACTATAAAGTGACCTTGAAAGCCAGTAATTCATTGTGTGAAGATGTTTTCACCACAACAGTAATGGTTCGAAGTAAAATTCTGATGAATCTGGGCCCTGATGATACTACCTGCTTTAGCGTAAATAAATATTTGATCACCAATGTATTTGACGCAACCAGAACGGTTTGGAACACCGGTCAACGTTCTACTTTTATTCAGGCAACACAACCCGGAACGTACATAGCCAGTGTGTTTTATGGCACATGTACTGCTTCTGACACCATCATTCTGGCCTTAGATCCGGTAACATTTGATCTTCCGGAAGACCGATTGTATTGTGATTCAGTAACCGGTAGAATTGAAGTAGATCCGTTGGGCAGAACCGATTTTACGTATAAATGGAACAACAACCCCACTTTAAACAAATCCTATCTCGATGTGAATTCGCCGGGGACACATTTCGTTGAAGTAAGAAATCGCTACTGCAGATTGTCTGATACCGTTGAATTATGGATAGCAGGTAAACCTAAAATTGGCCCTTACCTTTTTGTTTGTAATGAATTTGAGAAAGAACTTGATGCAGGTGATTTCAGAGAAGCCACTTATCGCTGGAACAATGGAAACACTTCAAGATTGAATACCATCAACAGCGCCGGTAAACACTGGGTAGAAGTGATACAGCGGTTATGCAGACATTCAGATACCTTAACGGTAGAAAACCCCGTAATTCCATTAGAACTCGGTCCCAATCTTCATTTTTGTGATAGTTTTCTACTTCAATTATCCGCACCCTCCGGTATGAAAACCTATGCCTGGAGCAATGAATCCAATACCCGCGAAAACAGCATTCGACTCCCCGGGAAATATTGGGTCACGGTAACCGATACCAATGGTTGTGAACGAAGCGATACCATAGAAATTAATGTTACTACTTCGCCTTCGATTTTTATTGGCAATGACACCACCATTTGTGTGCGTTCGCGCGTGGATGCCGGCGTGGAAGATCTCTTTAGCCGCTATGAATGGAGTCACGGAGAATCCGGTGCCAGATCATTGCTAGAGGTGGCCGGGAAGTATGTGCTCACCGTGACCGATCGTTATGGATGCAAAGGCACCGACAGCATCCATATTTCCGTAGATCCCAATGCCCTGCCCAACGATTTGTTTTTCCCGAATGCCTTTACCCCGAATGACGACGGTCTCAATGATCGCTTCCCTTTTTCATATGACATACAACAGCCTGAATATTACTTGCTTATATTCAATCGATGGGGAGAGAAGCTATTTGATTCAAGAGAAGGAAATGGCCAGTCGTGGAATGGGCTCTATCAAAGCGGGGTACTTCGTCCTGAAGCTTATGTCTATCTGGTAGAATACCGCGGTTGTGACGGCAATTATAGGAGAAGCAGCGGCACGGTGACGTTGTTGAAATAGATCGCGGATGAGGCGGATGAACGGATGTCGCGGATGTCTGTTGACGCAATAAATGATCCTGCAATCCTCTAATCCTACACATCCTAATTCAGACAATTACTGTAAAATAGGCATATACTAATCTTCACTTTCAATCTTTAGGGACAATAGGAACTCAAAGGACAATTGAAGAATCATTGAAGTATTGCTAAACTACCTTTATCCTGCCATCATGTAATCAAATCACCCTACACTGTACACTCTAAACTCAAAAACCCTCCTCAACCCCTCACCTGCACCATCGCATGATAAAACTTACCGTCTTGCGCTACCTTCAAGATATAAAGCCCTGATTTTAAAGATGCTACAGAAATTTGATGATTCTCACTTTCGAGGGTTTCTGTCATCAACAATTGTCCTTTGATGGAGTAAATCTGACAAAGAGCCGCTGATTTGGTATCGGGTAAATCTATGCTCAGTATTTCAGTAGCCGGTTGAGGATAGGTCTTCACCTTAACGGATGAAACTTCATTTGTTCCGGCAGTGGCGCTATCGAGGTTAAATCTGAATTTGTACACACGTCCTGGTTCAGGTAAGGAGGACAATACTCCATTCCAATCATTGTATTTTACGGTTGGATTCATTGGATTTCCTGCCAAAGCCATCCCTTGTAAATCGAGATTCGAAAAATCCAATTTCCCTACAAAAATATTGTATCCGCTCAATCCATCCAGAGATGCTCTGGAATCAACTTTAGCCGGACCATAATGCACCTCTATACTGCCATCCTGCTCAAAAATGCGCACTTGAATATTGCCGTAATCATTCAGTGTATTCGAATCATTGTATTCATTCAAAAATCCAAAATTCTTCCATTCGATATGAAAAATCCGATTGCCGGCAGTTCCGGTGGTTTTGGTCAAAATAGGAGATAAAGCCGAAACCTCATCGATGTATCCACGATCTACTAAATCCACTCCTACACCCACGGTTTGAAGATAAAATGCGATATCTCCCTTTTCATCTTCAATGTAGAAATATCCGTCATTCATGATCGCTGTATCGGAGAATTTACCAATCCCTTTGATGTTAAATCCCAATTTGAATTCAGGATTGTCTAAATCATATTCCGGATCATCCCAAATAAAGGAGTCTGTCATATTGGTTGCGCCCGTTAAAGGAGAGTAAGCTGCATTAAAGGTCTCAAAACGCATGGGTTGCGCAAGGGTCATCAAACTGATGCTAAAAAAAACGATAAGGGTAAGGACTCTTTTCATCATTTGATTGGTTAGGTTTATAATCTTTAGACGCGCAAGTTACGAAAGGCTGCGCATGAATGTAAACGAATCATGAAGGTTACAATAAAATGAGAATTACATAGAAAGCACCCATCCGTCGAAATTGCCGGAACTCATCATCAAGAGCACCTTTTCTGAAGATGCGGTGTCGTTCACAGCCCTCTCCAATTCATCCCGATGTTGAATGATTTTCGTATCCTCACCAAATACCCGCAGGATGTCTTTTTCAGGCAATACCGGCATCTTTTTCATTTCAAAGACATGCGGATTGAGATAGACGATTTTTTCATCGGCTCCATCCAGACTTCCCTTGTAATGTTCAAGAAAATCGAGACGTAAACTGCTGTAAGTGTGCAATTCAAATAGTGCAATCAATTTTCTTTCGGGAAACTGTTCTTTCACGGCTTTCACCGTGGCCGTTACTTTGGAAGGGGCGTGGGCGAAATCTCGAAATGCAGCATAAAAAAGCTCGGTCTGTTTCGGTTCCAATCTTCTGGCGGTTCCCGCAAAGGAGCCCATGGCATTTAAAAAATCATGCTTTGAAATCCCCAAGTCGTGGCATACGAGCATGGCGCCTTCCATGTTTTGAAGATTATGACGACCAAATATTTTCAATGGATACTTTTGATCTCCATCCAATCGATAAACGGTTTCACCAACCAATTCAAAATCAGGCGTGTCATAGGCCAAGGTTTTACATCCCGCATTTTTCGATAAATGCTGCAGAGTTTCATCTCCGGCATACCAAACCAAGGCTCCGGCAGGATTAATGCTTTGAATGAACACTTCGAATTGCGATACATAATTCTCGAAGGTCGGAAACACATTGATGTGATCCCAAGCCACCCCGGTTATCATGGCTATGTGCGGCTGATACCAATGAAATTTGGGTTTCAAGTCGATGGGTGACGTCAAATATTCATCGCCCTCAATCACAATCAGCGGTGCATCGGAAACTTTCACCATATAATCAAATCCTTCCAACTGACTGCCCACCAGATAATCGAATGCCATGTTCATTTCACGCAATACATGCATCACCATGGCGGTAGTGGTGGTTTTACCATGACTGCCTGCAATAACGACTCTCTTTTTATGCTTGCTTTCCTGGTATATATATTCCGGAAAAGAATAAACCGGGACACCCATTTCCTGGGCCCTGAGCAACTCCGGGTTATCCTTTTTGGCATGCATTCCTAAAATGACAAAATCCAAATCGGAGGTTATTCGTTCCGGGAACCAGCCCATTTTCTCCGGCAACAAGCCTTTGACTTGTAATCGTGAATAACTGGGTTCAAAGATCTCATCATCGCTACCGGTAACGAGATGGCCTTGCGCCCAAAGCGCCAAAGCCAGATTGTGCATCACCGCCCCTCCAATGGAAATGAGATGAATGCGTTTATGGGTTGAAGTTGTCATCGAGTTTCAGATTATTTCATTTTTTCGGTCAAATCATTATTCAATTCCACCACCTTCTTTTGAAAAATATCAGACCATTCTTCTTCCAACATACGATTGTTGAAAGGGAACAGATAGGCACCTAAAAAAGGTATTCCTGCTAAAGCTGATTGCTCATTCAATAAGAAAAAACCCTGATGCCAACCGGATGAAGGCTTATAGAAGTATTCTCCCACAAACAGATAGGCATAGGGACCTCTTCGGTCGATTTGCGAACCTCTTATGGTATAAAGGATGTCTTTATCTTGCACAATTCCTGTTCTACTTTTGGAGGTTTCACGAACAAAAATAACCGGAGCATAGGTAAAATTACGATAAAATGCGTCCAGCAAAAGGGTATCTAATTTTCCTGCGCTCAGCGCACCTGATTGCCCTTTCGGATGATATTGATCCGGCAATAGCACAATTAAATAACCAAAGGGATGTAAGGTATCTTTGGAACCTGTATCAATTTTTCTACTTGCCAATTCATTTAAACGCAACTGAAGGCTGAATTGCCAGTGAGCGGGTCTTCCGGCGATGGTATTTTCACGATAAAATGTGGTCATGAAATACTGATATGATACGTTGAAATGAAAGCCGTCTGATATTTTAAAATCAAGGCCTGCGCTCATTCCGGGGTTAAAAGGTTGACTAAATTTCATGGGCTCATTCCGCCTTCCTGCCGAATTGCTCAAGGATGGATCCAGTTTCATAAAAGACACTTGATAAGAAGGGTTAAATCCAACATTCAGTCTTCCATTTTTCATAGAAGGAGCGGCATAATGAAGTTTTACAGGCATTTCGAATTGGCCTGTAACCCAAGAAGCTATCGAAGACTGTGATCCATACCCTACCTGTTGATAGCCGGGATTTACACTCATACTCCATTGGGGGTTGATTTTCCTTTCAGCAAACATGGAAATTCCCCATGAGGCATTAGAAGTGAAGGAGTCTTTTGAGGGTTTAAAAACGGAGCTCATGTTGATATGCCCCATCAAGCCGTATTCAAATTTTTGACTAAAAATATCATGGCTGCACAATAAAAACAGCGTGGCGATCAGGTGGCGCATATGAACCGGATTGATCTCAAATCTTGAATTTGATACCCTGCGCCAAGGGCAATTCTCTGCCGTAATTGATGGTATTGGTTTGTCGGCGCATATAGTTTTTCCAGGCGTCAGAGCCGGATTCACGGCCAC
>JBIIVF010000038.1:0-18525 GCA_044339595.1 Bacteroidia bacterium | reverse complement strand
TGAGTTGGCAATTCTTACGCCATCTAAGTTAAGGGTATCACTTCTTGCACCCACCAGTTGATTGTTGTAAACAATAGCATATTTGGCCTCTGCAATGCTGTCGCCTACAATCCTTAAATGCCTTTGTTTAACATCATTGATAAAATATCCGTTGTTTCCGCCTTTCATTACGTTACCTGAAATCTGATAAGAGACATTTTCCTCTGATGTGTGTAAATAAACGCCCATATAGGAGGCATCCACATTGGCAGATTCAAATGTGTTTGATTGCAGCACAAATTCCCCTCCGTTACTCAAGTCAGTCAGTTCAACACCCAGCAAGGCCGATTCAAACTCATTGTTTCTGATATCAAGTGTGCTGGTGGAGCTCAGGTTAAAATCCTTCACAATCAGTCCTCGGGGCACGGCAGACATGATATTGTCAGACACCAACGCATACATATCCTTTTCGAGTTGTAAGCCCAGAAATCCTGAATTCTCAAGATAATTGTCTACAATTTGATGTCCCCCGGTAACGGTTCCATTGCCCAAACCATAGATAAAACATTCAAAGTAGTTGAGCAAAATATTGTTGCTGATGTTGACACTGTCGATGGCATCTTCGAACGTGATGCCATAAGCGATTTCCACATCCACCCCATTTACATTTTCACCGCTTGTGATGAGTTGATTGTTCCCATCGAGGGTGAATCCGTTGATTTCTACATTTCGGGCAATCACTCTGATTTGCACGTTATTGGTACCGATTCCTCTTGAAATATCGACCGTTTGCGGGGATAAAATAGTTTCGCTGCCTCTGGAGGTGCTTGAAGGTTTCAGTCCGTATTGTGCACCCAATAAAACAAGTGATTTATCGACGGTAATCTGCTCAATATATAATCCGGCAGCCACCATGATGGTATCGCCATCCACGGCCAGGGAAATGGCCTGATTGATGGTTTGAACGGGGCCATCGGGTGAAGTCAGGGGATTGGCATACAGACCATTGCTGGTATCGCTACCCTGAATTGCATCTACATAATAAATGGTGGCCTGCGAAGTCAATGCGCCCAGGCAAACTGTAAATATGGTAAATATTAGCTTTTTCATGTGATTACTTGATTTTTTTAGCCCAAACTTCAATTCCTTCAGCTGCCAGCTTTTCTTTGACTTCTTGCGCCTTTGATTTGCTGTTGTATTTGCCGATATAGACATAATGCAGTTTTGATTTGTCATCATAATAATAAGTACCGGTTTTACCCTTGGTGCTTAAATACTTGATAAGTTTGGTTGCATTGCTTTGATCTCTGAAGGCACCGGTGATCATTAAGAATTCACCAAATTCATCAGATGGATTTACCTCAGGGGTTTCTGTTTCAACCGGCTTGGACGGAGGGGTTACCGGAGTGGTCGGTTTTACCGGTTCGGGCTTGGGTGTTTCTTCTCTCGGGGGGAATTTCGATTCCGGTGGTGTTGAACTTGCCTTTTTAGCTGCTTCCAGGTCAGTTTCCATGGATTTTTGTCGCTCTTTAAGGTTTTCTACCATAAACCTTAGATCGTTGATCTCTAGGTTCTGCTTTTCAACCAATTCTTTACTTGCCAGATCTACCGCCGGTTGTTCTATTTTCTTTGGTTCTACAGCAGGAGTTGTTGACTTACCAATTCTCCATCCCACCAACATTTCATGGGATCCACCTAAAGCTTTTGAATAGGTTCCGATGGGGGCATCATACGCATACGCCACGGTAAATCGTTCACCCACGCGCATCCCAACCTGACTGCTTACTGAATAATGCTGACGATAGGCTGCAGATAGCCAGATGGCATCGCGGTAGTTCGCCGTAACACCAAAATCTGTCTGACCATCTAACATAGCCCCGGCATCCTTAATCCAAACAAAAGGAGATACCGTAAAGTTATCGCTGGCTTTTAAATCATATTGGGCATTCAGTACAATATGCCGTGTCTCCTGAAAGTCAAACACGTTTACATAATTGTCTCCATAAGAAGTTTTGCTTTGCATCAGATTAGGAACCGATACCCCCAAATGCAAACCAGCGTTGCGATACAACACCCCGGCATTGCTTGTAAAGGCCATGCCACCGCGCGCCGACATCAACTGATAAATGGGATCGGCCGGATCTACTGTATAAATTTTGCTTTGGTCGAAATTGTTGTCCCAGGCACCGGCAGATAGTCCGAAATTCAGGTAATTGGTTTCACTGAAAGCCACTTTAAATCGATAGGTGGCCATCAAAGAGTTTTTACGGGTGAATTCGCTTTGGTCATTGACAAATACTACCCCAAAACCGGCCTTTCCATTGGAGATAAAAGATTGAGCCGTCAGATATTTGGTTTCTACGGCGCTTCTGACTTGAGTCCATTGCCTCCTCGCTCCCAGATAAAAATCTTGATGACCTGCATCGGCTGTGTACGCCGGATTTAAAGCAAATTGGTTGTTCACAAATTGCGAATACAACGGAACTTGCTGTGCATGGGCTGATACATAAGCCGTACATGCCAGAATGATGAGTCTAATTTTGTGCATACTTGGGTAAATTTTAGAGATACGACGCCACGTCCCAATCCTCGATTGGAACGCAAGGTCACACCCACATTATTACTCAAAGTTATGAAACACAGATCACTTAAACGTCAAAGTTTTGCACCAACTGAGGGGAACTGCCATCATTCAGCCTTGTTTCAGGCTATCCATCTGCATTCTGAGGTGTCCAATAACTTTATCAGAGGGTGGATAAAGTGGTGCCCGCAAGGTAGGTCCACATATTCCTAATTCATTCAATATGACCTTAATCCCACCCGGACTTCCATCTTCAAAAATAGTATTCATCAGATCTAACAATGCATAATGTCCGATGCGGGCGCCTTCAAAATCATCGGCAAGGGCCTTGTTCACCAAATCTGAAAATTCGGTTGGATAGGCATTCCCAATCACGGAAATAACACCATCCATACCCAAACTGATAAAAGGTAATGTATAAGAATCATCTCCGGAAATGACCAGAAAATCATCCGGGCGATGTTTGAGGATTTCCATGCACTGGGCGAAATTACCGGATGCTTCTTTGGTGCCGATGATACCGGGCAACTCAGCAAGCTTTAAAGTGGTTTCTGCCGAAATATTAGAACCAGTCCGTCCCGGAACATTATAAATAATCACCGGCAATTCAGATACCGAAACAACGGCATCATAATGATTGAGGATGCCGTTTTGATTGGGCTTATTGTAATAAGGACTGGCACTCAATAAAGCGCTCACCCCTTTGAGGTTGTATGTAGCAATGCGATGGGTCAGTGCGGCGGTATAATTTCCTCCCATACCAAAAACTACCGGCAGTTTCCCGTTGTTTTCTTCCAATACTGTATCCAGAATTCCGCGTTGTTCATATTCAGTTAGGGTCGGATTTTCTCCTGTGGTGCCCATCACCACCAAATAGTCTACTCCCCCATTGATCAGATGTTGGATTAATTTTCTCAATCCGGCAAAATCTACTTCTCCTGCCGGTGTAAATGGGGTTACCATGGCCACCCCAAGGCCTTTAAATCTCTTGTCAATCATTTATTTTAACATAATATTTAATCTCATCGAGCAGATCTTTCAGCCCGTCCTCTTTGGGTTTTAGCATCAAATCAAAACACTCGATATATTCTTTTCTGTATTGGCCTATTCTGAATTTAGCTTTGCTCAAAGCAGAAATGCCGATCAAGGCAAAATCATCCTGAACATACAAATTCATCAAATAATCAAAGGGTTCGGAAATAAATCGCTTTACAGATATTTCCTTCGGCAAACGCATGGTGGTGAGATCTTTGTTGCAGAAAAAGTCATTACGGTAATTCGGGGTAAATTCTCCATCCAGCTGCTTGCGATTAAGATACCCCAACGTATTGACCACTTTGCCCTTATTTTCGAGCAAGCCCGCAAATTTCAATACCAGATCAGCCTCCTCTTTGTTCAGCGCGTTATAAACAATCCCAATTTTCTTGGCATGGCTAAATGGGATAAACTCACGATCGATTTTATTCAACGCGGCATTTCTGGCAAGAAAATATTTTCCAAACCGGGTGATAATCCTTTCTGTGAGTCGTTTTTTCAATTCGAGATCAAATGTAAGAAATCCTCTTCATTCATGATTTTAATTCCTAGCTTTTCTGCTTTTTCGAGCTTTGCAGGGCCCATGTTTTGTCCTGCAATAATCAAATTGGTTTTGGCAGAAACCGATGACACATTCTCACCACCGTGACTTTCGATCACTTCCTTAATCTGATCGCGACTAAACTGTTCAAATACACCGCTCACCAAAATTTTCATGCCTGCCAACTTTTGAGAAAGCACATTCTTTTCTATCACCTCTGCTTTCATTTTGAGACCGGATTGTTTGAATGCTTCGATTAACTCCCTGTTTTTGGGATCTGCAAAATAGGTCAATAGAGAAGCTGCAATGCGCTCGCCAATTTCATCGACTTCGAGTAATTGTGCTTCATTGGCATACATGAGGGTATCCATATCTCCAAAAAAACGAGCCAATTTTTTGGCCACCGTTTCTCCGACATACCGAATTCCGAGGGCAAACAATACCCTTTCAAAGGGTGTCTGCAACGACAGTTCTAAACCCGCCATGATATTTTCAACCGTCTTTTCTCTGAATCGGATTACTTTTTCTTTTCCGGTTTCCGGGTCTTTGATGGTTTTGGACAATCCAAGCAGCATTTCCGGGGTGAGTTTATACAAATCAGCCGGAGTTCTGACCAATTCCTGATCAAAGAGTATTTCCACCTTTCCTTCTCCCAAACTATCGATATTCATGGCCTTTCTGCCAATAAAATGTTCGATTTTCCCTTTGATCTGGGGAGCACAGTTTTCGACATTCGGACAATACCAGGCCGCTTCTCCTTCTTGTCGCAACAAGGGACTTCCACAAGCAGGACAATGCCGAATAAACTCAATGATGGTTGCATCTTCAGCCCTCCGATTCAGGTTTACACCCACAATTTTGGGAATAATTTCTCCTCCTTTTTCTACGTACACATAGTCACCAATTCTGATGTCCAGTTCGCGGATGATATCTTCATTGTGCACCGACGCTCTTTTCACCGTAGTTCCCAACAACAAAACCGGCTCTAAATTGGCCACAGGCGTAATGGCACCGGTTCTTCCAACCTGATAGTCTAAACTCAGAAAACGGGTTTCTGCCCGTTCTGTTTCAAATTTATAGGCAATGGCCCATCTGGGTGATTTAGCCGTACTGCCCAAATCCTTCTGCAGTGCCAGGTCATTCACCTTTATCACCACGCCGTCGATATCAAAACTCAGCGTTTTGCGTTTTTTATCCCACAGATGGATATAGGCCATCACGGCTTCAAAAGAGGGGCATTTTTGCATGTATTCAGACACCGGCAATCCCCATGATTCTGCTTTCTTCAGGTTTTCAAAGTGACCGGTAAACACACGCTCATCGGCCACGAGCTGGTATAAAAGCATGTCTAACGGACGTTTGGCCACTTCTGCACTTTCCTGCATTTTAATAGTACCGGCAGCACAATTTCTGGGATTGGCAAAAACAGGTAAACCATCTTCTTCGCGCTGCAAATTGAGTTTCTCAAAAGCCTTGCGATGCATAAATATTTCACCGCGTACTTCAAAACGTTCGGGAAAATCGCCTTTCAATTGTTGGGGCAGCGAATGAATGGTTTTTACGTTTACGGTAACATCATCGCCCTGCACCCCATCTCCCCGGGTTAATGCACGCAACAGTTTTCCGTTTTCATACACAATGCCAATCGCAAATCCATCAATTTTTAATTCACAGGTATATTCAAAATCATCTCCCAGCTCTTTTCGGATTCTTTGGTCAAATTCAAATAATTCTGATTCGCTGTAGGTGTTTCCCAAGGAAAGCATGGGAGCATCGTGCTTGATCGTTTCGAATTGCTTAGTGATGTCTGCTCCTACTGCACCGGTCGGACTGTCTGCATGTCTCCATTCGGGGTGGGCACTTTCCAGGTGGCTCAATTCCTGCAATTTTGCATCAAATTCGCGATCAGAGATGAGGGGATCCGCCAATACATAATAGCGGTAATTGTGCTCCTTTAACTCCTTTGTCAGCGCGTCAATGCGCAGTTTTTCCGGATTATTTTCCATGGGTACTCAGAATTCTTCAAAACTACCGAAATATGTGGTTCACCCAAAATTACCCGATTGCAATCTTCTTTTCTGGTCCGAAAAAATCCCTTAGGTTTGAAAAATGCTAAGAGTTCTGCTGACCTGCATGTTTTTATTTTTCGGTTTGATTTCCTACAGTCAATCTGTTCTTACTCCTTTGTCTGATTTTCAGTTTCATTGGGTGGATCGGATTGAACTCCTCGAAGGAAAAACCCTACCGGATTTACATTCCTCCTTCAAACCTTATTGGCGCGATGCACTGGTTGAAATATCAGGAGATCGCACCCTCTGGAGCCAAACGGATGATAAGAACTTTCGCTATTTGCATGATGACAATCCCGATCAGAAAAAATCCAACGTAGAAGATCTTTCCACCAAAAAGAGAAAGTCTTTCTATGCTCGCAGCAATGCTTTCTATGCGGTGGATGTGCCTGATTTTAATCTCATACTGAATCCGGTGGCCGGTTTTGGATATGGCAGGGAAAGCCTTTCTGACTTGCATCTTTACCAAAACACCCGCGGAGTGGAAATGCGGGGAAGTCTCGCCGGAAAGGTGGGTTTCTACAGCTATCTGACTGAAAATCAGCAGGTACTTCCTGAATTTATGCGCAAAAAAGTAGATGAAGACGGCGTGTTGCCCGGTGCAGGACTCATTAAACCATTCAGCACCAACGGATTGGATTTCTTCACGGCTCGCGGATATTTCACCTTAAAGCCGCTAAAAGTGATGAACCTCCAATTTGGTCATGACCGCAATTTTATAGGAAACGGTTTTCGATCGATGATTTGGAGTGATCACAGCCGAGAGCACCTCTTTTTAAAATTGCAAACCCGCGTCTGGAAATTTCAATACACCAATTTATTTGCTGAATTATCGGACCTCGACCGGTTATCCGGATCGGGAGGCAATATCGATCGAAAATACGCGGCTGTTCATCACCTGAGCTTAAATCTTGGTAAAAAGGTCAACATTGGGTTCTTTGAAACCGTAATTTTCGACCGCGGGAATAAAGGATTTGAAGCTAATTACCTCAATCCCATCATATTTTATCGCGCTGTAGAACACACCCTAAATAGTTCCGATAATGTATTGATCGGATTGGATGTAAAAGTCATTCCGGTGCGCAAAGTGAGTGTGTATGGACAGTTTTTGCTCGATGAATTTGTGAAAGACGAACTCATTTCTCGTTCAGGATGGTGGGCCAACAAATGGGCGCTGCAGGGAGGTGTGAAATACATCGACCTATTCGGTATACAAAACCTCGATTTACAAGGCGAATTCAATATGGCGCGTCCGTTTACCTATACCCACTTTAATCGTGCTCAGAACTATATTCATCAAAATCAGCCCCTCGCCCATCCTCTGGGAGCCAACTTTAAAGAAGGCGTTTTCATTCTGAGATATCAGCCCACTTTCAAATTGAATGTACAATTTACCGGTATCTATTATGCCCGGGGAAAAGACAGCAGTCAAACGTCTATGACCTATGGTGGCAATATCTTGCGCACCTACGACAATCGGGTAAGGAATTATGAAAATATCACCGGTCAGGGATTGCAGGAAAAAGTTCTATTCACCGAAATTTCTCTATCGTACCAGTGGTATCACAATATTTTCACTGATCTGCGGGTGAGCAATCGTGCGGTAAGTGGCGATTTTGTTTCAGAAAATCTCTTGATTCAAACCGTTTTGCGTGTAAATCTATTCGGTCGAACGCCCTACGAATTCAAATACTGAACTCAAAATCCTACATTTGCCCCGTGATCTCAGTATTAATTCCGGTTTACAACGAAGAAGAAAACCTGCGGGTGATTCATGAACGATTGTCATCGGTACTCGGTGCTATGTCGATGCCTTACGAATTGTTGTTTATCAACGACGGAAGCAAGGATCAGTCCTTAGCAATTATTCGGGATCTTTGTGCAGCAGATGAGCACAGCCGTTTTATCAGTTTCAGCCGAAATTTTGGGCATCAGATTGCCCTTTCTGCCGGCATTGACCTGTGCAACGGAGACCGCGCAGTATTCATTGATGCCGATCTTCAGGATCCGCCGGAGCTCATTGCCGATATGAACACAAAAATGGATGAAGGATTTGATGTAGTGTATGCTAAGAGAATGAACAGAAAGGGCGAAAGCTGGTTAAAAAAAGCCAGTGCCCGCATCTTTTATGTGTTGCTCAACAAGCTTACCCGCATTGAAATCCCTTTAGACACCGGCGATTTCAGGATGGTGAATCAAAAAGTACTCAAACACCTGCGTCAGATGCCCGAAAAGCAAAAATTCCTCCGTGGGCAAATTTCCTGGCTTGGGTTTCGTCAATCTTATGTTTCCTTTAACCGCGAACCTCGTTTTAAGGGTCAGACAGGCTATTCGTATACCAAAATGATTAAACTGGCATTGGATGGTATTACCTCTTTTTCTAACTGGCCGTTAAGACTTGCCACGATCAGCGGATTTGCCTTTTCATTTATCGGTTTTTTCCTGATTGCCTATACCCTATATTCGAGATACATCATTAAAGATTACGTTCCCGGTTGGGCCTCTCAAATGATTACCATGGTATTTATTGGAGGGATACAACTGATTGGAATCGGCATTATAGGTGAATACATCAGTCGGATGAATGACAATATCCGCAATCGGCCCCTTTACATCATCGAAGAATCAAATTTACCCGGTTCTGCACATGCACAACATTGAACCATTTTTTCTCTGGCGAAGTTTATATGACAGCGCCGCAGATCAACTCTCTCCCTTTTATGGCAGAGAGTACAGCGAAATGTATTTTACCAACAAAATTTACAACCATGTGATTCACCCGCAATGGGACGAATTTGGCAGTGATACCCTTTTCCTGAAAATTCTGTATGCCGATTATGACGATGGGTTTGCCATCATTGAATTTATAGGAGAATGGAACGACTGCCTATACAATGATATCATGATACTGAAGCGGGAAATCATCGACCTCTTAATGGCCGAAGGCATTCGACATTACATTTTAATTGGCGAAAATGTGCTGAATTTCCATGCTTCTGACGATGCCTATTACGAAGAATGGCTTGAGGATACGGAAGGAGGTTGGATCGCCATGATTAATTTGCATCCACACGTAATCAGTGAAATGAAAGCCTATCGGCTGCATTATTATATTCACTTCGATGGCTTGTTAAATAATATTTCATGGCGAAATATGAAACCTACTGACTTGTTTCTCTTCATCAATAAACTTATCGGAGGTGCTTTTCTTTCATAAATAGGACTTTTTTTCCAATTTTTGGAATAATTCCTAATTTAATTTTTTATTACAATTCATAATATATTGATTTTCAATGTTTTAACAAACCAATGTATTTGTTGGCACAGGCATTGTCAAGAAAAAAATTATGACTCAGTTTGAAAGCCTTTTGAATGTCCATTTTGACAGCGATCAGGAAAGAGCCCTCATGCACATCATGTGTTCAGGAACTCAAATCTTTCATGAGATGGAATTACTGACGAAAAAATTCAAATTAAAGGTGGTTCATTTTCACATTTTATTGGTTCTAAAAGAAGGTCAGGGAATCCCCCTCAACTTAAAAACGATTAAAGCCAGAATCATCGATAAAAGAGAAATTGATTCGAAACATTTCGAAAAACTGGTTGAAATGGGTTATGTTGAAAAAAGAGAAGTCGACCCCGAGGAGCCCATGCAATATCGCATCACCGCCAAAGGCCTCGACATCATGAAACTCATTGAAGAGCGCAATGCCTCTCATTTCGAAAGAATCAAAAACAGATTAAATCCGCAAGAAGCCAGAACGTTGAATTACATTTTGCAAAAGATGTTGGGATGAAGGATGTTGTTGATTTAGGGTTTAGGGTTTAGCATGCCTGATTTTGCTCACATCATTAATCATTAATCATTAATCATTGATCATTCGTAAGTTTGTAGGTTCTAGCAACTACGATTAATGATTCAGGTTTCTGCCAACGCCAAACATAGCCTTGTTTACTCGATCAGCATCCATCCAATTCTCGGACCGGTGATCAAACCCTATGTGGTACAATTGAGTCCGAAAGGAAGTTATAGTCTTGTTTTCGAGCACCTCATTGCAGAAAATCTCAAGTTCTTTCCTGAAATTATCCGCGAAAAGGAAACGCATATCATTAAATTACTGGATAGTATCTCCGCTGAATCTATAACCAAAAGATTCTCAGGAAAAAAGAAAATGCGACCCAAAGACTTTTTTGAAAATCAAATGAGTGAGGCCGTTTTTAAGCAAAGCATCCGACCGCTCATCAACCGCACCATTGCCGAGGTGCTCAATCAAATAAAAAAGGACTCCATATTTTTATTCGACCATAAAAATCCCACCCATCTGAAACTGGAAGTGCCGGAAAACGAAAGTTCCGTGCTCTTTCATTTGCGCAGAAATGAACAAGGAACCAACTACTTCATTACCATCAAATGTGGCCATGAAGTTTTCAATCAATTTTATAAAGACACCCATCTGATTGCCGGCTCACCGTGCTGGTTGATAGTTGGCAATAAACTTTTGCATTTCGCCCCGGACTTTGATGGCCAAAAACTATTGCCCTTTCTTCAAAAATCTCATCTTAGCATTGCTCCATCGGCGGAAGAGCAATTTTATAAAAAATTTGCGCTGCCCCTGATCGAAAATTATCAGGTCATTGCCAAAGGAATCGAAATAGAAACAGAGCAATACGAAGCCATTCCCATTTTGAGACTAGAACAACATATCTCAGGGAAATATGTGCTGGTGCTTTTATTCAAATACGGACAGCAGCTTTTTCAATCCCATTCAGGCAAACAAGTTTCAGCCATGTTTGTGAAAGAAGGCAATCAATTCAAAATCAGAAAGATTAAACGAAGCAGGCAGTGGGAAAAGATTAAAGCAGAAGTGTTGCTATCGCTCGGATTAAACCACCTCTCCCATTCTGCCTATTTGCCGGAGAATATTGACACCCTGTTGGGTTGTATTAACTTTCTGACGCAGCACAAGAGCACCCTTGAAAAGGCCGGATTTATCATACGGCAAAATATCGGGAACAAAACCTATTTTCTCGGAACGTCCGAATTAAAATTAGCCGTAAACCGCGAAGATGATTGGTTCGACCTGCGTGCTCATGTGCGTTTCGGCGAATACAAAATTCCCTTTATTCTGCTCCGAAAGCAAATACTGGCAGGCATCCGCGAGTTGGTTTTGCCCAATGGTAGCATTGCCATCATACCGGAAGAATGGTTTGAGCGATTGCAAAGTATTATTGAACTCTCTGCGAATGAAAAAAGCATCCGCCTCAGTTCGCATCATATTGGTTTGATACAGGAAAACATTGGACCTTTTCTAAAAACCGAAGACAAAATCAACTTGGCATCGCAATTCGACAAAATTGATGAAGTCGCCTTACCCAAGAGTTTTCAAGGCGAACTGCGCCCTTATCAAAAAGCAGGTTTCGACTGGTTTTATTTTCTCCAGTCTTTTGGTTTTGGGGGATGTTTAGCCGATGATATGGGGCTCGGTAAAACGATACAAACCCTGGCCCTCCTGTTGAAAGAAAAAGAGACTTATCTTTCCGAGAAGAAAGCGGCCAAACCGATAAACACGAGTGAACCTGCTCCCCAAATACCAAAAACCACCGTGCAACTCGATCTTTTTGCAGCCCCGGTAAAACCAGCTGCATCGGAATCTATTTTCAGCGTAATCAATAGACCCGTTAGTTTACTGGTCGTTCCTTCATCCCTCATTTTCAACTGGATGGCTGAAGGAAATAAATTTGCTCCAGCGTTGCGTTTTCTGAATCACACCGGCGTACAACGCAACCGAAACCATGACATATTCAAGCAGTATGACGTCATCATCACCACGTATGGTACTTTAAGAAACGACATCGAAATATTCGCAGACTTTCCCTTCCATTATATCATCCTGGATGAAAGTCAGCTCATCAAAAACAGGCAAAGTCAAACCGCCAAAAGCATCCGCGACTTACATGGACGATACCGCCTCACCCTTACCGGAACACCCATTGAGAATTCGATTGAAGACCTTTGGTCGCAAATGAACTTTCTCAATCCGGGGTTGCTCGGCGGCATTCAATCCTTCCGAAAAAACTACATCTTACCGATCGAAAAAGAACAGAATAAAGAAAAATTGGCTACCCTTCAAGCCATTCTCAAGCCCTTTGTTTTGCGAAGGAACAAAAACCAGGTAGCAAAAGACCTTCCGGAGAAAACTGAAAAGGTAATGTATTGCGAAATGACCGATGAACAGAAGTCGCTGTATGAAAAAGTAAAATCCTCCTATCGCAATGAAATCCTCAAAAACATAGCGCAATTCGGTATCAGCAAAAGTCGCATGCATTTGATCAAAGGCCTGACAGAATTGAGACAGCTGGCCAATCATCCCGCTTTAACAGAGACAGATTACACTCATCCATCAGGGAAATTCGAAGAGATCATCCGCATGGCCGAAACCGCCATCAGTGAAGGACATAAGGTATTGTTGTTTTCACAGTTTGTGCGTTTTTTAACCCTTTTCAGACAACATTTCGACCGTGAAAAAATACCTTATTGCTATCTCGATGGCAGCACCTTGCCCAAGGATAGAGCAGCGCAGGTTCAGCAATTCCAAGAGAACAAAGACATTCCACTATTTCTCATTTCTCTCAAAGCCGGTGGTACCGGACTCAATCTTACGGCAGCTGATTATGTATTCATTGCCGATCCTTGGTGGAACCCTGCCACTGAAAAACAGGCCATTGACCGAAGTCACCGAATCGGGCAAACCCAGCATGTTTTTAGCTACAAATTCATTACTTTGGGATCGGTAGAAGAAAAAATCCTCCATCTTCAAGCCCGAAAATTAGCCCTGAGCGATCAACTCATTCAAAACGAAGAAAGTTTTGTGAAACATCTTACGGCTTCAGACATTGAAGTGCTCTTTTCATAATTTGCTTGTTTATTCCCATTTTTTAATGTTGATTGCATTAAAATTCAAGCCATAAAAACAACCATGAAAAAAATCTACGCATTCGCCATCCTTTCCATGGCATTTTCTACCCTAAGTTTTGCTCAGCGCACCATTGACTGGACCATCACTGAAGTACTTCAACCAACAGAACTGTTGAGCAATGAGCAGACCGGAACACAACTACCATGTAAAATTGTGGTTAAAAATAACGGAACCTCAGAAGCGAAAATCGGAGACACACTGGTATATCAGTTTGTAATCACGGATCCTGCAAACAACGCAATCGTTGCTTACCCAAGTACCACCCAGCTTGCGCTCAGAACCATGACACGCAATGTTGCTTCAGGTGACACCATGCATTTGACCATCAGTGGCATCGGAGCTCAGATTTTTACCAGAAACTCCTTTAATGTGAACTTCATTATGGTATGTTACTTATGGAATCGCGGTGCTACTGATCCAATTAAACTTGAAACAGATATAGCTAACAACAAAATTACCAAGTCTATAACCTGGTGGAATCCCTACAAAAACGGTGTGGGCATTGAGCAAACATCTGCACAAGGTTTGTTGAATGTATATCCTAACCCTGCCACCTCTAACGTAAATGTTAGTTGGCCTTTGACCTCAACCGGTGCTGCTGCGGTGGTAACCGTTACTGACCTTCAGGGACGTGTTGTGATCCGTCGTTCTATGGATAATTTCACCGGTGTAGAAACCTTGAACATCGCTGACCTGAAATCAGGTTTGTACCTTGTTGAAGTGGCTGCAGGCGAAGTAAAAATGTCACAGAAACTACAAGTAGTTAAGTAATTAAAAATCTTCTAGATATGAATGCCCTTCAGCAATGGAGGGCATTTTTTTTAAGAAGGGGTGGGATTTGATTACCGGGAACATCAAGCGGACGCTTAAGAAACATGAAATAAGCTCAAAGAACTTTATTGCGTATTTAAACAATCGATTTTAAAAATCGAATAGCCAAGAATCAACATGAAAGCATATACCAAATCAAAATATGGAGGGCCTGAGGTGCTTCAATTCGAAGAAGTCAGCAAACCGACCGTAAAAGAAGAACATCTGCTCGTTAAAATAAAAGCGAATTCTGTGAATCCGGTTGATTGGCATGTTTTGAGGGGGAAACCCTATTTGGCGAGGCTCGCTTTCGGATTATTTAAACCAAAAGATAAAATTCCGGGGGCCGACTTTTCCGGCATTGTGGAAGAAGTGGGAAGCAATGTAACTTCATTTAAGGTGGGGGATTATGTGTTTGGAGAATCCATCAAAGCAGGGGTGTATGCCGAATATGCTTGCGTAGAAGCCGGTGTTTGCGCCAAAATGCCGGAAGGTGCTGCGTTTGCAGACATGGCTTGCGTGCCCATTGCAGGACTCACCGCATTGCAAGCGGTTGTTACACACGGAAAATTGCAAAAAGGAGAATCGGTGCTGATCAATGGAGGATCAGGGGGTGTGGGGCATTTTACCATTCAAATAGCCAAAGCTTATGGTGCCGAGGTAACGGCCGTATGTTCAGAAAAAAACACCGAATTCGTGCAGAATTTGGGGGCGGATCATGTCATTGCCTACGACAAGCAAAATATTCATGAGCATACGGGTAAATACAACTTAGTCATTGACGTGCAAGGCAATCTTCATTTTAATGACTTTACCCGCATGGGGCAGCGTGGCCTGATCATCGGTTTCACCACCCTGGCTCACTTTTTTCCATTGTTATTAAAAAAAGTAATCAGCAAATTTTCTTTAACCCTGTTCACAGCACAAGCCAACACACCCGACTTAGAGACTTTGGCAAAACTGATACAGGACAAGAAAATGAAAGTAGCCATTGATAAGACTTTTTCATTCAGGGAAATCCCTGCAGCCATTGGCTATATCGAATCTATGCGCACCAAAGGCAAGGTGGCGATGGTTTGGGATGATGCTGTATATTAACCATCCACGGCAACATCCGATTTGGGCAACGCATATTTAAAATTTCGACCCACAATGGAAAGCTACCGCATCACCAAATACAATCCCGCTTACAGAAACCTTCAAGGCCATTTCACCCACTTGACTGAATGGACCTCTATCATAAACATTTCAAGGCAGTCTATTCTCGTTTACTCTTTCTACCACCCAAATTTAGCGTTAATTTTCATCAACGTCCATACTAAATAGTTCATCCCGCAGGATTGTACCCTGCCAATCATTATAAGACCACTTCAAAATATGTTAGAACCTATGAAAGCGAAAACAACTTGACAACTTAAAAACAAATAAGGCCCCAATTAGGTTAGTAACATAATAGTTCCCTTAAAAATTTGCTGGCCTTTCAGAATATACATCCAAAGCTTCATTATGAAAATTCTACTTACCGGTGTCACCGGATACATCGCTCAGAGATTATTACCCGTTTTGTTAGATCAAAGTCATGAAGTAGTCTGTTGCGTCAGAGATAAGGCCCGATTTAATTCAAAAAAATATCAGAATGCTAATTTAACAGTGGTTGAAGTTGATTTCCTCCGTGAAGATACTTTATTGAACATCCCTGAAGATATTGATGCAGCCTATTATCTCATTCATTCTATGTCTACGCAAAAGGGCGACTTTGAAGACATGGAAACGATTTGTGCTGCTCATTTTAAATCTCGGATAGAACAGACCAACGCCAAACAAGTAATTTATCTCAGTGGGATTAGCAATGCAGAAGAATTGTCTAAACATTTATCATCCCGAAAAAATGTCGAGACCCTGTTATTAAGTGACCATTACGCGCTTACCACTTTAAAAGCAGGAATCATCGTAGGGTCTGGAAGCGCATCTTTTGAAATCATTCGCGATTTGGTAGAGAAATTGCCCTTTATGATTACACCTCGCTGGCTGAAAACTAAATGTCAACCCATCGCCATCCGTAATGTGATTGAATTCTTGGTAGGGGTAAACGGCAAAAAAGAAACGTTTAACCTCAGCTATGACATCGGCGGTCCAGACATATTAAGCTACAAAGAAATGTTGTTGCATTTTGCAAAAATAAGAGGTCTAAAAAGACGCATTGTCATCGTGCCTGTAATGACGCCCAAAATTTCATCGTATTGGCTCTATTTTGTTACGGCCACCTCTTTTGCTCTTGCAAAGAATTTGGTGAACAGCATGAAAATTGAAGTTATTTGTGCACCCAATAATTTGGCCAGCCTGCTCGGAATAAAACTCATTGATTACGACACATCCATCAAACTTGCTTTCGACAAAATAGAGCAAAATCAAGTGCTTTCCAGCTGGAAAGATGCACAAACCAGTGACTTTTTACACGGGGGGATATCAAAATTCATTGAGGTTCCGGTGAACGGCTGCTTCAAAGACATTCGCACCAGAAAAGTAGAAAATCCGGGTGTATCTCTCGAGAAAATATGGTCCATTGGAGGAAAAAACGGCTGGTATTATGGTACATGGCTATGGGAAATAAGAGGAATTATAGACCAAATTTTCGGAGGGGTGGGCATGCGTAGGGGAAGAAAAAGCGACACGAAATTGGTGACCGGGGATACCCTAGATTTTTGGCGCGTCATATTGGCCGACAAGCAAGAAAATCGCTTGTTATTATCTGCCGAGATGAAACTTCCGGGTGAAGCATGGCTTGAATTCAAAATCGATAAAGACCTTATACTCACTCAAACTGCCACCTTCAGACCGTTGGGATTGTTGGGCAGATTATATTGGTATGCCGTACTCCCATTGCATGGATTGATATTTAATGGGATGATCAGAAAAATAGCAGACCCAAATCCGATTACACCATCGAATAAAATGGAAATATCTCCAAAATGAAGGAACGATTTTTGTCCTTTTGCTGCTCATTGCATATTTTGCTTCGTTTTCGAACGGTGCGATGAATTGAATAGGGGAATTGCATCGAAAAACAATCAAACCCATTCATAACCGAAATAAAAATTAAATCCAATTCAAATGCTAAAACTGCAAATCATAGAAACCGCCATCGTTGTGCTGATTTATGTTGTGCTTCGCGTTGTTACCAACCGCAGTGTCGATCGATTTGTATCCAATAATAGGGCCTCCAAAACTCGAGGTAAAATTGTGAAGAAAGCCATTCATTTAACGATTATTACTATTTTGGCATTCATCATTTTTACCATATTCGGTGTGAACCAGAGTGAACTGGCCATCTTCATTGGATCGATGTTAACGGTGATGGGGATTGCCTTTTTTGCGCAATGGTCCATCCTATCCAATATTACCTCCGGTATCATCATTTTCTTTAATCATCCTTTTAAATTGGATGATACCATTACGATCTTTGACAAAGACTATGAAATTGAAGCCAGGGTCAGTGACATCGGACTTTTCTTTGTTGTGTTAAAAACAAAATCAGGAGAACAAATTACGATACCCAATAATTTGTTTATTCAAAAAATGATCAAGAAAAATGTCCCTGTGTAAAAAAAATCTTGTTTGCCTCTCACTTTTGATCTTCGGCCTTCTTCCCTGTCGGCTGCTGGCCCAAGGGAAATATGAAAAGGAAAGCAGAATAAGTGCGAAGGATGTCCCGGCAAATGCCTTGCAATTTATTCAATCCTTGAACCCTCGGCAGAAAGTAAAATGGTTTAAGGAGGAAGGATTAAATACCGAAAGCTTTGAGGCTAAGTTTAAACACAATAATGCCAAGTTGAGTATCGAATTTGACACCTCAGGGACCATTGAAGACATTGAAATGGATGTTCATTGGAAAACACTTCCCTTGTCTTGGAAAGACACTGCATTTTACTACCTAAAAAAGGATTGTCAAAAAAATAGAATCGTTAAAGTGCAAATTCAATATACCGGCAAAGAAGCCGATTTACTTTCAAAAATAAAATCCATCCACACCACGCCGCCCATAACGGTTCATTATGAAGTCATTGTCAAATGCACCCAAAAAAAAGACATTGCCTTGTTCGAATACTTGTTCAATGATGCAGGCAGGCCCGTTACAACCTCCAGAATAATCTTTAAAAACAGCAGCCATCTTGAGTACTAAGCGCGTTTTGTTTTTATGTTTCATGTTGCTTGGGCTGTCTTTAAGTAAAGTTATTGCCCAAAGCACCTATCAAGTGGGCTTTTTGCCATCCATCAATGTAAACAACAAACTCAAAAATGATTGGGCATTCAATACAAAACTAGAATCGCGATTGCTTACCCAAAAAGGTAACCTGAATGGAAAAACAGATCATAGAAACCAGCATGTGCTCACGGATCTTTCCTTTTTAGCCGCAAAAAAGATTGGATTAAATTCTAGATTGGCCGGTGGATATTTACTTCGTGTAGAAGCCGAAGGAGTGAGACACCGATTCATGCAGCAGTTCATATTGGTACAAAGATTATCAGGCATTC
>JBIIVF010000161.1:0-5266 GCA_044339595.1 Bacteroidia bacterium | reverse complement strand
CTTTTAATGGAATGCAGCGGTTTTCCCTTCCAGAGACTAAATGCAATTTGGGTGACTACCGAAGTGCTGATGACGGCAACATATTGCAGGTAGTCGACCTTCCAGCCGAGAAAAAGCAATCCGTAGGACAGAAAGGATCCGAGAAAAAGGATCTGAAAATATCGGGGGTCTTTGAGGTCTTGAATTACCTTTTGCATACATGGATTTATTACGTTCGATACCCGCAAAGCGGAATCGGTAAATGCTCTCGTATAAAATTTTTTTGAATGATCTGATACAGACCTATTGAATGACTCGGCTAAATACCAATAAAATCAAGTTTCAGGGAAGTAATAGACAGGGTTACTTGTTTTTCTCATTTTTTTTGCTTATTTTGAAAACTCACATTAAACAAAATCAATTTCAAAACATGCACATCACCATTCAAAGCGGAAGAAAATTCTTCATCAAAGGTACATTTTGCAGACTCACTTATGAATTGCCGGATTGGGTTATCCTTGAAATGAATCGCCCGGATCATAAAATCAACCTGAGTATTCTGCAAATGAGCAGGAAAATGTTTGGTAGCAGCAACAAATATTATCAAAATCTATCCCCCAATTTCGACCCTGCCCTGGAATTTCTGCCACCCGTGTTGAACATTTTTTGGATAGAAAGTGACGGTGGGGCAAATCCCGAGATCGACGCTTCAGAATTGATATTGGCGTTGTTTTCTGACACCACTTTGCTTTACAATAATTACGAAGGGCTTATCCGCTTTCTGGACGACTTTGACTGGGATGGTCATGCAAACCTGAAGTGCTTTGATTAACAAATATTGTCAAACGATGCGATGATATTATTCAACCTGAAATTCAAATTGTTGCACCTGCACAACTTTGAGGGTTGAATCTGTATTAAAATCGCCGTACGAACGACGTTCCCCATAAAGCCCAATAAAATATACACATCGATCAACCCTCCCTTATGGGTCTGTACTTCAAACATTTGCGGGTCAAATCCAATGGTATCAGCGGTTTGATATAAAAAAATGTGATTTGGGGTTGATAAAAATACGCGAGAAATTTGTTTCTAACGTTTAGCATTGTGAACGGCATACAAAATGCCCTGTTTGCATGAAAATGGAAAAGGAGAAGTTGATGAAAAGGATCATGAAGATTTCCGGAATGATGTGTTTGTTTGGACTGATGCTGGTTTCTAACCCCAGTGAGAGCCCTTCTATGAATTCAATTCATGTCGACGAAACGGAACATCAGCTCAAAACCATGAGTCTGGATGAAAAGATTGCGCAACTGTTTATGATAGAAGTGCGTCCGACCTTAGGCAAGGCGCATCTCGATGAAGTTGAGCGCATCGTGCAGAACCATCAGGTGGGTGGGCTCATATTTTTCAAAGGCGATCCATTGACCCAGGTTAGGCTCACCAATCAATACCAACAATTGAGTAAAATCCCTATGTTTATTGCCATTGATGGCGAATGGGGTTTGTCTATGCGCCTCAGTCAGACGGTTTCATATCCCTATCAAATGGCATTGGGCGGTATCGACAACAATGAATTGATCTATCAAATGGGTCGTCAGATAGGCAAACACTGCCGACGGATGGGCATCCACATCAACTTTGCTCCTGTGATTGATATCAATAACAATCCTGCCAACCCGGTGATCAATTACCGTTCGTTTGGTGAAGACCGCGTGAATGTGGCTCAAAAAGGCTGGGCCTATGCCAAAGGGATGCAAGATGAACGTGTGATTGCCTGTGCCAAGCACTTTCCGGGTCATGGAGATACGGATACCGATTCACACCTTGATTTACCGGTAATAAAGCACAACCGCAAACGCCTTGATTCACTCGAGATGTATCCCTTCAAACAACTGATTGATAGCGGAGTAATGAGCGTGATGACCGCCCATCTATATATTCCGGCCATTGATGCCACACCCAATCAGGCCATTTCCATTTCCGACAAAGCCATCAATGGTATTTTGAAGAAGGAAATGGGTTTTGAAGGATTGGCCATTACCGATGCCCTCAACATGAAAGGCGTGGCCAAGTTTCATCAACCCGGCGCTTTAGATTTGAAGGCTTTGATGGCCGGCAATGACATCCTCCTTTCTCCCGGCGATGTTCCCAAAGCCATAGAAATGATTAAGGACGCCTTGAAAAAAGGAACCCTCAAACAATCTTATCTCGATGACAAAGTAAAGAAGATTCTGATGTTCAAAAAATGGGCAGGATTGGATTCCTTTACGGCCATTTCAGAAGAAAACCTACTCGCAGATTTAAACGGACAATTCGATCAGTATTTGTTGTCTCGCATGGCGGAGGAAGAAATTTGTGTGGTAAATGATGAAGAACATTTGTTGCCCCTCAGACCCGGTAAAGTGCAAAATCTGGCATCTATTGCCATTGGAATTCAGTCGGGAAACGAATTTCAGCGCTCTATGAGTCAATATGCAGACGTAAAGCATGCAGCGGTTGCCAAGGGCAGCAGTTATGATGCTTTGATGGCTCAATCACGCAAATTCAAAGATGCCGAAGTGCTCATCATCAGCTTACATGGCACCAGCAAATTTCCGGCTTCTAACTACGGGGTTCCGGCCGAAGCTGCCAGGTTTATTCGAGACATCAGCCAAGCCAGAAAAGTGATTTTTGTAAACTTCGGAAATGCATACAACCTCAAGAATTTCAACGAAGTACCGACCTTGATTTTGGCCTATGAAGACCAAGTGTTGAACCACGCCAAAGCTGCACAGGCTTTGTTTGCTGCGGTTGGAACCCGCGCTAAATTACCGGTAACCGTTAACCAGGAATACAAGGTAAAAATGGGCTTGATGCTCTCACCGCGTGATTTGCTCAGCTACGGACATCCAAGAGAGGTGATGATGGATGCAGAGAAGCTTGATCGCATCGATTCTATTGTGTTGAGTGCCATTGCCGACAAAGCCACCCCCGGCGCTCAGGTTTTGATTTCCAGACACGGCAAAGTGATTTACAATAAGTCGTTTGGCCACACCACTTACGACAGCAAAGCGCCTGTGACCAATGATTTGATGTACGATTTGGCATCCATCACCAAAATTGCGGCGACTACTTTGTCTGTGATGAAGTTGTATGAAGAAGGCAAGTTGCTATTGGAAGAGCCGCTGAGCAAGTATTTGCCCGGCATGGACACCACCAATAAAAAGGACATCACCTTCAAACAAGTATTGACCCATAAATCAGGATTTAAAGATTGGATACCCTTCTATATTTCTGCCATGGACGACCCTATTGCCAAAGACACGGTGTTTTCGACCGTGAGGAGCGAAAGATTTTCGGTAGAATGTGGGGGAGGGGTGTACCTCAACCCGAACTACTTGCCGGTGATTACCAAGACCATATTTGAATCCTCCATGCGACCTGTCGGTGAATATAAATACAGCGACATGGGCATCATTCTCATGAAACAGGTGATCGAAAAATTGGGGGGGATGCCATTAGAAGAGTATGTTCAGAAGCACTTTTATCAGCCCATGGGTATGATGAATATGACCTACCGACCGTTGGAAAAGGAACCTCTGGAGCGCATTGTGCCCACGGAGAATAATCCGGATTTCAGAAAAGGACTGTTGCAGGGATATGTGCACGATCCGGCAGCTGCCATGTATGGTGGAGTCGGGGGTCATGCCGGATTATTTTCTAACAGCAGTGATCTGGCCATCTTAATGCAGATGTTGCTCAATGGCGGAACGTTTAACGGACAGCGGTTTTTTAAAGAAGAAACCATTGAATTGTTTACCGGAAAACAAGATAAAGACAGTCGCCGCGGATTGGGATTTGACAAGGCTGAAATGACGCGTGGAAAGATTAACCCTGCTTCTGACTTATGCTCTGCTCGTTCCTTTGGTCATACCGGGTTTACCGGAACCCAGGTTTGGGCAGATCCTGAATACGATTTGGTGTTTGTTTTTTTGTCTAACCGTATCCATCCGAGCTCAGAAAACAGAACCCTAATCAAACAAGATACCCGCTCTAAAATCATGGATGTAATGTATCGGTCTATCATCAAACAAGACGATATTCAAAACCCATAATTCATAACTTAAAATTTATAATTTCTGCCTTCTAATTTCTAATTTCTCAAATGGCATATCATTTGAGTAGTTTTGCAAAAATCAGAAAACAGGAACATGAAAAAATGGATGATGGTATTGGCCACGACAGGAATGCTCACCGCATGTGGTAATTTAGGACAAGTAGTAAAAGTGGCCGATGAGGTGCTGAAAACGGTGGAAGCCGGCTCCGGGATTACCCAGGATGAAGCAGCCAATGGTTTAAAACAAGCCTTGGAGTTCGGGGTAAATAACGGCACGAGTTTTCTCGGAAAGACGGATGGTTTTCTGGGCAATGCGGCCTATAAAATTTTGATGCCACAGGAAGTGAAAGATGCAGAGGCAAAGATTCGGTCTAATCCGGTGGCCAATGCGCTTGCCGGTCCTTATTTAGATAAAGTAGTGACTGCGATGAACCGTGGGGCAGAGAATGCGATGGCAGAAGCCAAGCCTATCTTTGTGAACGCTATCAAAGCTATGACCATTCAGGATGCCATCAACATTGTAACCGGCGGAGATGGTGCAGCCACAGCCTATTTACAAAGGGTAACCTCGGCTCAATTGAAAGAAAAATTCAAGCCGGTGATTAAAACCTCCCTCGATAAAGTGAATATCAATGAACCATGGACAAAAGTGTCTTCTGCATACAACGTGGTTACAGGCAAAGCGGTTTCAACAGATTTGAATGAATATGTAACCGACAAAGCTATGACTGCCTTGTTCAGTCAGGTTAAGGCTGAAGAAGATAAAATCAGGGCGAATCCAATCGCGAGGACGACGGAGTTATTGAAGAAGGTGTTTGCGTATGCAGATGCGAGGAAGTAGATTAGGAGTTGCTAGGTAAAAGGTACTAGGGATTAGGTACTAGCATAAGAAAAAAGCCCGTTTTGCTGATGCAAAACGGGCTTTTTTAAAATTAGAAATTAGAAGGCAGAAATTAGAAAGGGTTTTCGTTTTTCTTTTGGGCATGGCTCAATGATAAAAAGTCTGAACCTGTCCTTCAAGGTTCCCGCGATTTTAACGCTGAGAAGGGCGGGAAACCTCTAAGGCATTTCGGAAACATGAATAGGTGCACCCCCTATCGGTGTAATCCTTTCATCCGCATCATCCGTGATTCAGACTGTCCTTCAAGGTTCCCGCGATTTTAACGCTGAGAAGGGCGGGAAACCTCT
>JBIIVF010000160.1:0-5280 GCA_044339595.1 Bacteroidia bacterium | reverse complement strand
TGAAGAGATTCTGCTCTTTGTGCGGGATGCCGTGATCAACACTTTAACCCAAATTACGCGATAGAATTTTAGGAACTAAAATTATAGCCGTTAGTTGGGTTTAACCCCGAGTTAGAAAATGTTATTAATATTTGCAAAATATAAATTTACAGTTTCTTATTCGTTTCAGCATTTTTAATGCTGATTCTGGGTTCAGGGTCCCTGCGTGATGTGAAATCATAGTTTGATGATAAAGGTGGCAGGAGACCTCAAAGTGCGGAGGTGGGATTTTTGCATCCGCTTCTCCTTCAACTGCGTCACTGTGGAATGATTTTGTTTCAAGAAAGACTCTCTTCAAATGAATACGCCCCTCTTCTAATTTCTGCCTTCTAATTTCTAACTTGGTAAAAGGTCAATAGCTCAAACCCGCTTCTTTCAACCATTTTTGCGTGTCAGCACTTTGCGTCATCCAGATTTTACGGATGATTTGAGCCTGACGATAGTCTTCCGATAAATACTTCACTAAATCAATAGCCGGACCACCCAATCTTCGATTGGTGCCTGCCGCTGCATTCATTAGATTCGTTATCAGGGTTTCATTGAACAATCCGGTTTTCTTCACGGCAGTCATGGCTGCAATACGGGTTCTGAACTCATATTTATTGCTGGTGTAATCGATCAGTTGATCGGCAAACTGACTTTCCTTACCCGGATAAACCTGATGATTGAGGGCATTTTCTAACCATTTGAGGCGAATGCTGTTCGAATGTCCTAACACTTCCTTGAGCGGATCGAGGTACAAAGCGCGGTTGTTGCCCGGATTGATTTCCATCAAACGATCCAGTGCAATTTCAACATTGGTATAGGAAGAATCTTGCAAACTCTTGGTGTAAAATTCTGTAAAGGTTGACGGAATGCCCTTGATGTTGCTGAGCAAAGCACGTCTTACGCGGTGGTCAGATTTTTCGTTGACTTGTTGGAGCAAAAAGGCCCAGGATTTCTCATCTGCACACAATTGCTTCACGATTTCTGCCTTGATTCCCCAGAATTTTTCACGGAGAAAGGCCTGCTGCAACAGGTCGCGTTTTTGATCAGCCGAATAAGAAGACAAGGCCAACAATGCCTCGTGCCGGTCGATCATATTTACTGCCCCATTCAATTGATTGGATAGTTCACTGAAGCTCCTTTCAAAGGTCAATTTCTTGGTGATTTCGTGGTTCACATCGAACAAAACAAAAGATACTTTTTTCTTATCCGGATTAGAAAAAACCACTTCCTGATAGATGTCTTCAATCCATTCCTTTTTAGACATTTTGGTGCCATCGGCAAAATAAACATCCACATTCACCGGCATTTTAAAGAGTCCGATGGTGGCATTCATTTCCTGAATCTGACGCACGTTCACTTTGACCTTATCTCCCAAATCATCCCAGGAAATTTTGTAGTGTGGCTCACCTCCGCGGTATAACCACTGATCAAAAAACCAGTCCATATTGATGCCCAACACATCTTGAATGGCCTGTTCCATATCGCGACTTTCGACATTGGCGAAGGCGTGTTCTTTCAGATAATATTTAATCATGCGCTTGAAGGCATCATCCCCCAAAACATAGCGCATCATTTGAATAACTGTAGATCCTTTTTGATATACCCTCGCCGTTCCGGATCCGCTATGAACAATGGGAAGATTGTCTTTGGCACCGGCCGAAAGGGCACTTTGCACTTCGCCCCTATGGTTCCATTTATATTCATCTTCTCCATCCTGAAAACGGGTGAACATTTTGGCGTAATAGGTGGCAAAGCTCTCTTGCAACCAGGTGCCTTCAGCAGCGCGCGCGGTGGTATAATCCCCGAACCACTGATGGGTGAGCTCATGTGCATTTACCCCGATATAGTTTCTATCGAGAAATGAACGGCTGTCTACATTAAAAAAATCGCCAAAAATGGTGGCCGAAGTATTCTCCATCGCACCATAGAGAAAATCTTGTACCATCACCTGACTGTAAGCGCCCCACATGTATGGGGTTCCGGTTTCATCCTCCAAAAATTCAATGATCTTTTCAGTATGCATGCTGGTCCACTCCACTTTTTCCGGATGTTCAGGATAATACCAGAATTGAACCGGCGTGCCCCGGGAAGTTTTGGTCTTTTTGACTTCATATTCATCAATGGCCAACATAAGCAAGTATCCGGCGTGAGGTGCAGGCATGAGATAATGCCAGGTGCAGGTACCGTCCTTATTGTCGATACATCCCATACTTTTTCCATTGCTCAGCACTTTATACTTGTTTTCGAATTTCACCAATGTTTCAGTCACAAATTTATCGTTGCCCTGATCGTACATGGGGATCCAGTAACGGTTGTCAATCCCTTGACCCTGGGTCCATATCTGACGACGGGTTTGATTACGGTTGTCTGTGTTTGCCGGACTATTCCAACCGATGAAATAGAGGCCTTTGCGCGGATACGCCTCATAATCCATCACCAATTCATATTTGTTATCCCAACTTAGGGGCACATCGAAATATGTAACCACCCCGGCAGGGATGATGCGAAACTTTACCGGCGTCAACGTTTTTCCTGCTTTCATGGAAACCTTGCGTATATCAATACCCGGGGCATCCCAAAAAATGGTATCTACCGCATTTCGCAGTGGCGTATAGATGTGGGTTACTGTACCCATCACTTTGCCCTTCGGCGGATCAAACGACAATTCTACTTTCATGTGTAAGATATCGACATTGTGTTCTCTTGGGCCGGAATTGGGGTCGGCGATATACGATTTGAGGGTTTGGGCATGTGCCTGAATGAATACAAAGGTGAATAGAAGAAGTAAGCCGTTTTTCATAATTGCAAAAATGGTCAAAATGCGCACAAAAAGTAAATACAAAGAAACTCAAACTTTTTTCATCTCATTTTGTTCACTATTTTTACCACAAACATTAAACAGATTTGGGAGTTCAAAACGTCTATTCAATTAAAGAGCTGGAAGTGCTGTCAGGCATTAAGGCACATACTATTCGCGTTTGGGAAAAGAGGTATCAGTTATTTGAACCGGAGCGCACAGAAACCAACATACGGTATTACACGAGTTTGGAGTTGAAAAAGCTGCTCAACATCAGCATGCTCATTGAAAAAGGGCATAAGATTTCAAAGTTGAGTGCCTTGAGTCCGGACACGTTGCATCAAACCGTTTCCAGAACCTTTATAGAGTCCCCCTCAGAAAGCGACTTCTACAAATCACAAATCAATCAATTTGTGATGTCGATGCTCGAATTGGATGAAGCCTTGTTCGATAAATCTTTCTCCGGTTGTGTGTTGCGTTATGGCCTTGAGAATACCATGATTCATGTGATTTACCCCTTTTTGAACAAGGTAGGCATGATGTGGTGCGTGAACAATGTCTCTCCTTCTCAAGAGCACTTTGTGAGCAACTTGATTCGGCAGAAGATCCACTCTGCCATCGATGGTCTTGTTTTGCCGGCCATTTCAGAGCCTGAAAAAACCTACCTTTTGTATCTTCCTGAAAATGAAGATCATGAGATCGGTTTATTGATGTCGCATTACATGTTAAAAAAGGAAGGATACAAGGTGATTTATCTCGGTGCGAAGGTTCCTTTTCATGATTTAGAGGAAATTGTGAAAATTTCACATCCTGCCCATATCATGACCTTTTTTATTACTCCGAAATCTTTGACTGACGCACAGGAATACTTATATTTGTTAGAAGAGAATTTTCCAAATATGAAATTCATCATTTCCGGTAATCATCAATTGTTGAATCATTTAAAAGCAAGCAGCGCTGTGAGCAAACTTTATGAGATCACAGACCTCATTCCGTTTCTTTCGAAAAATAATCAGCGATCAATGTAAAAAACTTTTTGTTTAACCTTTTGAACCAATCTATTGAACAAAAATAAAAAAGATATAGCCGTCATCGGATCCGGGTTTGCCGGGTTGTCTGCTGCTGCCTTGTTGGCTCAAATGGGCTACGAGGTAACCTTGTATGAGAAAAACAGCACCATAGGAGGACGGGCGAGGGTTTTCGAAGCGGAAGGGTTCGTATTTGACATGGGCCCCAGCTGGTACTGGATGCCCGAAGTTTTTGAAGAATATTTTGCTCGATTTGGCAAATCACATAAAGACTTTTACGATTTGATCCGTTTGGATCCCTCCTATCGGGTTTTTTGGAAAGACAATACCCATTGGGATATCCCTGCCACCAAGAAAGAGCTGATCGATTTATTTGAGGAAACTGAAAAAGGGGCCGGAAAAAAATTAGAGGAATTTCTAAAGGAAGCATCGGTAAAATATGAAGCCGGCATGAAGAAATTTGTGTGGAAACCCTCTCTGAGCATTCTGGAATTTGCAGATATGCAGCTATTGCGTGAGACCCTTAGACTCGATTTGTTTAAATCGGTGAGTGCACATATCCGTAAATACTTCAGCCATCCTAAACTGATAGAATTGCTAGAATTTCCGGTGTTGTTTTTGGGGGCAAAACCCTCCGACACTCCGGCACTATATACCTTGATGAATTTTGCTGATATGGAACTCGGAACCTGGTATCCGATGAACGGAATGCATGAAATTATCAAAGCCTTTGAGAAAATTGCGTTAGATCAAGGCGTAAAGATTGAGACCAACGCAACCATTGAAGGCGTAAAGCTCAGCGGTAAAATTATTACGCATGTCTCTGTAAATGGATCTGATATTCAGGCCGACGAAGTAGTTTGTGCTGCCGATTATCATCACTTCGAACAGCAAATCCTTCCAAAAAACTATCGTCAGTATACTGAAAAATATTGGGACAAACGCGTGATGGCACCAAGTTGCTTGTTGTTTTATCTGGGAATCGATAAGAAACTGAATAATATTCAACATCATAACTTATTTTTTGACCGTGATTTTCAGCAACATGCGGAGGAAATCTATGCCACCCACGTATGGCCTGAAGATCCCTTGTTTTATGTATGTTGTCCGTCGAAAACCGATCCTTCCGTGGCTCCCGAAGGGAAAGAAAATATATTCATCCTGATTCCGGTTTCTACCTACATTGAAGATGAAGAATCGCTGCGCGAAAAGTATCTTTTTAAAGTGCTGACCCGCATGGAAAGCATCACCGGTCAATCGATTCGTGAACACATCATTTACAAAAAAAGTTACGCGCACCGAGATTTCAGAGAAGATTATAACGCTTTCAGGGGCAATGCTTATGGATTGGCGAATACTTTGAAACAAACTGCCTTTCTAAAACCTCGCATGAAAAACCCCAAAATAGAGAATCTCATTTACACTGGT
>JBIIVF010000037.1:0-18721 GCA_044339595.1 Bacteroidia bacterium | reverse complement strand
AAAATGCCTTACAAATTTTACAATCTTCTACCCTGCAAGACCGGATCATTCGCAATTTTGATCTCATCAACCATTATAAAATTGATGCTAAAGGTCGGAGTCCTTATACTGAATTAGCCAAGCGCATGTCAGAGAACATGGAATTTAAACGCACGCGATATCTGAGTGTGAAGATCACTGTGCTCGACGAAGATCCTTCCATGGCGGCTAAAATTGCCAATGGCATCACTGAAATTTATGATACGGTGAAGACGGAAATCCAACAACAGGTAGCGCTCGAAGCCTTCAAAATCATTGAAGATCAATACAAACAGAAAGAAAAAGAGGTTTGGGATTACCGAACCAACCTAAAGGAACTAGCCAATATGGGCATCACCAATTACGAGGAACAATCGAGGGCTGTTTCTGAGGAGATTTTTAAACTCAAAGCGGCAGGTAGAGCAGGAAGTCAATTGGTTGAACTCGAATCGCAACAATCTAAACTGGCGAAATACGGTCCGGATTTTACCTATTACAACGAAACTCTCATCCTCGAGCTTGAAAACCTGAGCTTGTCGAGAAAACGCTATGAAAAAGCGAAAGTGGATGTTGAAAAGACGCTGACCCACAAATTTATGCTCACCAGGGCTACACCACCGGAAAAAAAGGCCACACCCATCCGTTGGCTGATTGTATTGGCATCGGCGGCCGCCACGTTTGTTTTCATGTTGGTATTGTTGCTCTTTGTTGAAAATAGAAAGCGCATAACTGATTCATCCGATGTTCTTTCGGCTGAGGCCTGATCAAATAAACCTGAAATGGTTTTATGCATTGACAGGGATGTTCATCCTTGCTTCAGCCATTTCTATGTTGTTTTCTTTTTATTATGTTTTTCTGGTTCCGCTGGCCTTGCTGGTGTTGTATTTCCTCATTTTCGAACCTGATAAAATTTATTATTTCCTCGCATTTGCGGTTCCTTTATCCATTCCGGTGAAAGATGTAGGCGGCGGTCTGGGCATGAGCGTTCCGACCGAGCCTTTGATAATATTGCTCTTTGGAGGATTTTTATTCAAAATTCTCACCGGGAAAGGATTCAGTGGAAAGGTGTTGGGGAATACGCTGTCTTTGGTGATTTTAGCCGATTTAACCTGGTTGTTGATTACTGCCCTCACCAGCACCATGCCTTTGATATCACTCAAATATTTCCTCGCTCGATCGTGGTTTGTAGTGGTGTTTTATTTTGCCCTGATTCAGTTGTTTAAGAATTTCAAGGCCATTCACTTATTCATTTGGTTGTTCAGCTTAGGCACGGTTATTTTGGTATTGTACACCCTGGTGAATCATGCAGAGGGTTCATTTACAAGGTATTATGCCTACACGGCCATGCGTCCTTTTTTGCCCGATCACGGCATGTACGCTGCCGCCATTTCATTTTGCATTCCTCCCTTGTTTATTTATGCTCTGTACGGACATGTATTCAAGTTCGGTCCTGCATTGCGTGTGTTGGCCGCATTTTTTTTATCCATCATCGTGCTGGGCGTCATCCTGTCGTTCACCCGGGCGTCCTGGCTGAGTGTATCGATTTCGTTTGTTTTATTTGTGCTGATGTTGCTGAAAATCAGGTTCAGAACGTTGTTGATTACCGGCATCCTTGGTTTGTTGATCTTTATGTATGTGCAACAGGATGTCTTAACGGCCTTATCCAGAAATAAAAAAGAAAGTGCCGATGATATTGAAGAACATTTGCAGTCTTTTTCCAATGTGAGTACCGATCCATCGAACATGGAGCGATTAAATCGTTGGAATTGCGCCATCCTTATGTTTACAGAAAAACCGCTCCTGGGTTGGGGACCCGGTACTTATACTTTTCAATATGCGCCCTTTCAGGTGAGCAGTCAATTGACGATTATCAGCACCAACGCGGGTGATTTGGGCAATGTACACAGTGAGTATTTGCGGCCATTGTGTGAATCCGGACTCCCCGGTGCCATTGGATGGCTTCTGATTGTGTTGTTGAGCATCAACAAAGGCTTCTATTTATTTCATCATGGCCGAAACATCCGCATTCGATATTTGTCGGCCGGTGCCATGCTCGGTTTGGTGACCTATTTCGGACATGCGGTGTTGAACAACTACAGCGAATTCGACAAAATAGCCGCTCCGATGTGGGGATTTATGGCCATTTTGGTGGCTTTACAGCTTTGGCATAACGGGGAGGATGACCCAAAAAAATCGTTAGTTTTGAACGATGACAGTTCAAAAGCGGTCTGATAATCGGTTGGTTCGGAAATTCCGCAGGAATAAACTGGCGGTGTTTGGACTGTTTTTTATTCTGTTGATTGCATTGACGGCGCTGTCGGGCTATCTTTTTCTGCCTGATCAGAGCACCGCAGCCAATCGGATGCAATTGTCCATGGCGCTCAAAGAACCGGGATTTGATGCTGATTTTCTGGTTCTAAAACCCATAGAAGATCCAACCGGATTTTGGGACAAATGGTGGAATGGTTCTTCGGTGGTGCAAGATGAAATACCGGTCGATACAACATTTCTGCGCAACGATACCTTCTTTTATAGAAAATATACTGCAGCGCACATCGCTCCATTGGATTATGTTTTGCCGGATGCCTCATTGAAAGAAAACATTCAAAATAATCGATACCTGCATCATCGCACTTATTGGCTCGGAACAGACCGTTTTGGAAGAGATCAACTGAGCCGGCTGATGTTGGGAGCCCGCGTCAGTTTGTCGGTTGGATTTATTGCGGTACTGATATCTTTGGTCATCGGGGTCACTTTGGGCTTATTGGCCGGTTTTTACCGCGGATGGGTGGATAAAGTAATCATGTGGCTGATCAATGTGATATGGAGTTTACCGACTTTGTTGATTGTGATTGCTATGAGCATGGCATTGGGAAAAGGATTCTGGCAGATTTTTATGGCCGTTGGCTTGAGTATGTGGGTTGAGCTGGCCCGCATGGTGCGCGGGCAGGTCCTGAGCACCCGTGAGCTCGAATACGTTCAAGCGGCGAGAGTTTTGGGCTTCAGCGATGTGCGCATCATGCTCAAACATATTTTGCCCAATATCATGGCACCGGTGATTGTGGTTTGTACGGCTAATTTTGCTTCAGCGATCTTGTTGGAAGCCGGATTGAGTTTCTTAGGCCTTGGCGTGCAGCCCCCGATGCCAAGCTGGGGGATGATGATCAAGGAACATTACAGCTTCATCGTTTTTGATGCAGCCCACCTCGCCATTTTTCCGGGATTGGCCATCATGTTTACGGTAATGTCTTTCAACTTTACCGGAAATGGGTTGAGGGATGCGCTGGATGTGAAAAATTAAATTTTCCAGGTAGCGCTAATCCCCGGTATGACGAAAAAATCGCTTCCGGGTGCAATCACTGTACTCATTATAAAGTCCCAGCAGATTTTTCTGCCCGGATAGAACCGCATTCCAGGTCCACCAAAAAAGGTGGACTCAGTCGGTATGAACCAGAATTCACCAAATAAACTTGCTTTTTTAGAGATACGTACATTTCCGGAAAGACTAAACATCGGAGCACTTTTTAAAAAGGTCGTGTCTACCGTATAGCTATTAAAAGGTGGATTGGGATTATCTAAAAAATACGATTCATCCCGATATTTCAATGCTCCATAACCACCCGAAACAGATAAATTGTTTTCGTCCGTTCCGAAGGTAGCGGTTCCGAAACCCACTCCGAGCACAAAACTCGGATACGCCCAACTCATGTGACCGGCTTGTATACCGGCTGCAAGACTCACGGTTTCAGTCACCCTGCCGCCATATTTCATGGATACCAAAATAGGAGCCCCCAAAGCGGTAGTAGCAATCCCAGCAGAAAAGTGATCCGTAAATCCATATTGAATTTGAGCAGAAACAAAATAAATGGTCTGAATATAACCTTCTCCTTTTTTCAAAGGGATGGCAGTTGGTGAATAGAAATATCGCGTGGGATGAGGATTCGGAGTGAAATAGGCGGTTTCTGTAATATCTCTTTTACCGGCGATAATCTTTTCTTTGACCGCATACCTGGGCACGAGCATAATTCCTTGTTGCACAGTTTCTACACGGTAGGCCCATTCATCTTGTGAAAGAATTCTGCCCATAATTTCGCCACCATCATTCAGCAACAATACATACGTTTGGGTGTCAACGGATTCTTGTTGAGCGTACACATCTCTAATGTCTAAAACCAAGATTATTAACGCAATACCCACAATTATTAGCCTTGTTTTCATCATAGCACAAAATTAAATATCAAGAACATGTTCTTTCTTATGATTTTTGTCATTGATGTGCAATGGACTGACTTTCTAAGCTGTCTTTGCACTGCTTTTTGCTATATTTGGAGCGAAAAATTATGGAATTCAGAACCCCTGTGCTCATAACTCCGAATCCAATGTTAGACTACAATTCCAAAGGTTTGTTGATGGGGTCGTGTTTCTCTGAAAGTATGGGTGAGAAAATGCATCAGGCCGGGTTCCATGTCTTACAAAATCCGTTCGGAATTTTGTATCAACCTGCGGCCATTTTGAATGCGTTGTACCGCATCATGCACCTTGAGAAATATAGCAAAGAGGAGTTGGTGTTTTTTGACGGACTCTATCATTCTTCAGATCATCACGGTAGGTTTTCCGGTGAGGATGCGGATGCAGTGATAGAAAATATCAACCTTCAGCTTACAGCAGCCCACCAATGTGTAAAAAGTGAGAAGGTCGTATTGATGATTACTTTCGGCAGCGTTATGGGTTACACAAGAAAGGCGGATCAAAAACATTTCGCCAATTGCCATAAAATTCCCGGGGATCAATTCACACGTCAACCGGAATCGTTGGAAGATATCAGAAAAAACTGGAATGAATTGATCCATCAATTGCATCATATCAATCCTGACCTCCAAATCCTTTTTACTGTGAGCCCTGTTAGGCACTGGAAGGAAGGCGCTGTTGAAAATCAACTCAGCAAGTCTAAACTCATTGTAAGCGTGCACGAATGGGTGAATTCGCATTCCTTTTGCCATTATTTTCCTGCATATGAGATTATGATGGATGAATTGCGCGATTACCGATTCTATAATGACGATATGTTGCATCCAAGCACGCAAGCGAAAACATTCATATGGGAGAAATTTCTTGAAACCTGTTTGTTTCCCGGCGAAAGACCACTTTTGCAAAAAGTAGAAAAATTACGGCTTCAATGTATCCATCGTCCATTGCACCCAAATCGACCGGAACATGCGCTGGCGATGATGAAACTTTCAGAAGAATTGGATCAATTCGCTGCAACCTATCCGCACCTCGATGTAACTTATTTGATGGAAATGTTGAATCAAAATATAAAAACGTATGCCTGAAAAGAAGCGCGTACTGATCACCGGCAGTAACGGATTACTGGGTCAAAAGCTCACCGATATCTATGCCCAAATTCCGGAAATTGCCTACATAGCGACCGGCGTAGGCCCCAATCGACATCCGTTAAAGGAGGGTTACGAATACAGGGAAATGGATATTACCAACCCGACAATAGTGATGGAAGTGGTTATGTTTTTCAAACCCGATTGCATCATTCACACGGCGGCCATGACCAATGTGGATACCTGCGAACTGGATCATACCGGCTGCGATGTCTTAAATGTCGACGCCGTTGACCACCTGGTTGAAGCAGCCAATGCCGTCAGCGCTCATTTTATTCATATCAGCACCGATTTTATTTTTGATGGAAAAGCAGGTCCCTATGGTGAAGACGATGCGCCGAATCCGCTGAGTTATTATGGCCACAGCAAGTTGAAGTCAGAAGAAATCGTTCAAAAGAAAGCTGTGAAATGGGCCATTTTAAGAACGGTTTTGGTGTATGGATTGGTTCAGGATATGAGCCGAAGCAACATTGTTCTTTGGGCAAAGTCAGCCTTGGAAAAGGGGCAGGAGATTAAAGTGGTGGATGACCAATATCGAACCCCCACCTTGGCAGAGGATCTGGCCATGGGGTGCAGATTGGCTGAGTTGTATGAAGCACAAGGCATCTTCAACATCGCCGGCAAAGACCTGATGAGCATTTATGAATTGGTGGAGAGAGTTGCTTCAAGATATCACTTGAGCATGGCCCATGTTGCGCGCATTCAAAGTGATACGCTCAATCAGCCGGCTAAACGTCCTCCTTTTACGGGATTTAAATTAGACAAAGCCATGACCCAACTTAATTATCAACCCCATAGTTTTGAAGAAGGAATGGAAATCCTCGAAAAACAACTTAAAACATATCGTTCATGAAGAAAATACTCGCTTTTTTTTTGATGGCCATAACAACTTTACCGCTGTTGGCTCAATACAATGCTCCCAATGCCGTAACTTTTGAAGCATCCACCAAATCATACTACGTTTTGAACAATGGTGATGGCAGTGTCATAAAACTCGATTCCTTTTTCAATACGTCAAAAGTTATTTCCGGGCTAAACAGTCCGCAGGATATTTTATTCGGGGATATCGGAACCAACAAAGTGCTTTTGGTACTCGATAGCATGCAAATCAAGGTGTTTGACGCGGCTTCTCAATCTTTAATGTTGTCTATTCCGGTTCCGGGTGCAAAAAACTTAAGGTCAGGAGCAATCGATAAAACCAATAGCAATGTATTTTATCTCAGTGATGTAGATTCAGGGTTGATTATCAAAGGAACCGTTGGTCCGCCTCCGTTTTACCAAGTTTCTTTCACCACGCTGGCATCCGGAATCGACCGTCCGGCGGGTTTGCTGTTTGACAGCAAGAATCGCTTGCTTGTGGTGACCGATAGCACGAATGGCAAGATTTTACAGGTAAACACGACTTCCGGAAAAATCGATACGCTGGTGCATACCGGCATAGATCGTCTGCATTCTATCCGTGAAGATGCACAAGGGAATTATTTTGTTACCAATCACGGCGACAGTTATCTGTATCGATACAATCCCGCCTTGAGCAGTGCCGCCAAGCTCATCAGTTATAACAAACCATCCGGCATGTTCATCAATGCAGCTCAAGACATGATGGTTTTGGCTTGTACCGGATGTGGCAGAATCTATTTTAACTTGCTGCACCTGATTGCTCCTCTACCGGTCAGCAATCTTTGTCCGGGCGATTCATTTGTTCTCAGCATCAATCCTGCATACAAGGGTATTGGTACTTTTGGTGCGGGAAACACTTTCCTAATTGAACTTTCCGACAGCAATGGCTCTTTCTCTAATCCACTTTTTATCAGAACAATAAGTGGTGCGAGTCTTCCATCCAATATTGCCTGCAAGTTGCCGGTCAGATTATATGGAAATGGTCATCAGATCCGAATTAGAGCCAATCAGCCGAATTACATTAGCTCATCGGCCACTTTTTTTGTGCATCCTGTACCCAAAGCCATTGCTTACAAAGAGGATGAGATCAATGCCTGTCCTAAACAAAACATACAAATCGGATCGGCGTATTTGCCGGGTATAACCTACCGTTGGATTGGTCCTAAGTTGTTGACCGATACGACTGTTTCTGCTCCATTCTTTAGTTCTCCGACAGGTGGACAGTTTCGATTCTTACTTGAAGTCGAGAATGGCTTTGGATGCAAAAGCAAGGATTCTGTAGACATTGAAGTGGCAGAAGTGCTCAAAATTACCGGGGTGCCGGATACAATGAAACTTTGCCGCGGAGCATCAGCCAAAGTGGGTCAGTCCGGATTAAACTATGTATTTTCCTGGTCTCCGGCCGAATTGGTGGATAATCCTTCAGCTTCACAGGTGAATGTAAGTCCACTTTCTGATGCACGACTCCGCGTTCAGTTTACCGATACTTCGGTTGGATGCAGCGGAACTGATTCAGTTGAATTAAAGGTATATCAGTATCCAAGTGCGATTACACTCAATGATTTGAATGGTTGCGATGAAGTGCCTATGCCGGTTTCTATTTCGGCTCAAACAGGATTTTCAGCCCGATGGACGGATTCTTCCCAAGCTGTTTTGTCAGATAAGTTCAGCTGGAATTATTTGTCGAAAGCAGGAAGAAGATATGTGTATCTGCATCTTACTAACAACGCCTTACCTACATGCGATCTAAAGGATAGTGTACGTATGTTGATCCATGAAAACCCGGCTAAACCTTCCATCATTCGCATTGACAATGTGATCAGCAGTTCTGTGAATGGCACCAAATATGAGTGGTACAAAAACGGCGTGATCTTGCCCGGATCTGATCAAAAGCAGCGCACGTTGACCCAATTCGACAATGGATTTTATCAGGTTAAGGTATTTAATGCTTCCGGATGTTCTTCCATCAGTGATTCTTTGAGAACCAATGTTCATGTGAGGGATGCAGCCAAGGCAAGGATAAAGATCGGTCCTGTGCCGGTAGAGAATCATATTCGGATCGACCTTTCTGATGCCACTGTTCATCCGGATCGGATTGCCTTGATCAATGCCATCGGTGTGGAAGTTTTATCGAAGGAACTAGAAAAACAAAGTGTGCTTGATTTGGATGTACAAATCCTTCCTTCAGGGGTGTATTTCTTGAATTTCTATTTCGAAAATGGAGATATTGTATCCCAAAAAGTGGTGAAACACGGATGGAAATAAAATTGCTGAGCCACCATGAAATTGACCGACAGGTTTGGGACGATTTCATGCGAACCTCTCCGCTCGGGGCTTTGTATGGTGTGGGTGCTTATCTCGACATTATTCGGCCGCAATGGGAGGCCGTGGTGGTGCAGGATGGGGAACAATGGATCGCGGTGATGCCTTGGTTTGCAGAGTCGAGATTCGGTCTCACCCGCATGATTCAGCCCTTGTTATGTCAGTTTCAGGGGATTTATTGGGGTCCTTATCCGTCCGAACCGTACAAACAATACGAATGGAAGCGAAAGGTGGTGGGGATGATGGCCGAATTCGTTAACAAGCATTGTAAAGTATTTCATGGCAATTTTTCGCCCGGTTTTGACTATCCCTTGCCCTTTCATTGGGAAGGGTTTCAGTTGTCACCCCGATTTACCTATTATCTAAATCTTAAAGACCCCATTCCTGCTTTTTCAGAACGGCATCAGCGCTCTATTAAGAAAAATAATGCTTCAGCGGTGCGTCTGGTTCTCAATGGTGATGGAGGTCAATTCATGACTGCTTTGCACAGCAACCTTGATAAAAAAGGGGTCAAATTCAGTGAAAAGCAGTACAGTAACATAGAACAGATTATGAAGACCTTCATTCCCGGATCAGAAGCCTATTTGCTTGAATGCACGGATCAGGAAGGAAACTGGCTTTCCGGAATGTTGGTGTATGCCTACAAAGGCACTTTTACATATTATTTGGGTGCATCTTCCGTACTGGGCAGAAAGGAAAATTCCATGACCTGGCTTATGAACGAAGCCATTCAATTGGCATTGTCCAAAGGAGCCGATATCTTTGATTTTGAAGGATCTATGATTCAGAACGTAGAGACCTTTTTTCGGGGATTCGGCGCCAAGCCGAAGCTGTTTTTCGAGATCAGCAAGAATCTTAAATTGGCGAAATTTGTCAGATGATGTAGATCCACATTATCATGTGGATCCATTGTCATGCGGATCCGCACACAGTACGGATTTACCCATCTATCAACCAAGAACAATACAGCGCAAACTTGTTCTCCGCTTTATGCGGTGCGGCTAAGCGGAAGAACATCTGAGCTTGGCTTAAGTCTCCTTTATTGCGGTGAATCACGCCTAAAAAGTAGGCTGCTGCTGCGTATTCATAAAAGTCGGTAGATTGCAAGGCATATATAAAATGGTAGGATGCTTTTTCAAAATTTGACAATTTGTATTGGGCATATCCGGCATGAAAATGATACAATAACCAGCCCGCACTGTCACAATTTTGAGTATTGGTGTGATCAAATATGGAAACCGCTTTTTTGAAATCCTTGTGAAAGGTATGCATTTCACCATAGTGATAGGAAGGCGCGAAGGCCATGGGATATTGGGTTGAAAACCAACGACATATTACCATTTTGTAAGCATCAGGCAAATCAAAATGCATCATAGAGTCGAAATCAACCAAAGTAGCTTTTGAATTTTTATTCGCACTCAAAAGCATGGATAATCGTTGGAGGGAAGTTTCTTTGTTAGGACTCTTGAGGTATTCTTCAACTTTCTTGAGTCCGTTGAGGCCTTTTTCATAATCCAGGAGTGCTTCAAAAACCAGATAGTCTTTCGTTTTCTTTAAGGCACACTGCTTTTGCAGGGCATCCAAGGCCATGACATGGTCTTCTGCAATGGCGGCTATAAAAAAACTGTTGCCGAGGGTCGACTCATCGATATCCGGTTTCTCCATCGACATTTTAGCATACAACAACGCCGCTTTAAGATTGCCGCTTTGATAATATTCTCCGGCCATATCACTTAGGATGCCGGCATTATTGGGATATAATCCTGCGATGGCAGCATAGGCCTGCATCCCATCATCAAAGCGCTTTCGGTCAATCAGGTTGCGGGCGTATTCAGCCAGTAAATAAGGATTGTTGCTCGCCGGAATCATGCTGGCGTTGAGTATCGGAAGATATTGCACCAGAAATTTTCCGTTTCCTGACTTAGAAAGAATATCGCAAATACCATGATGGATGTCCATTCTGGTAGGATCGAGTTCAGCTGCCTTTAAAAGGGTCCTAACCATGCTGTCAGCAATCAGCCGGGGTAATTCAAACGGTGGATTGCTTGTTTCGCTGCCGGAACGGTTATAAATGTCCTCATCCACTTCCTGATAGACTGAAAGAGTGGGCTTCTTGCTGCGATATTCATTCATGATCAAATTGGCATGCAATGTCCATGCATCCGGATCCTGGAGATGAGCTTGAAGATAATCCTTCATCAAGGTATTGGCCGCTGCATAATCACCCTTTTCCATTGCCTTGCGAATTTCATCGGGCGATGCTGTATTTTGGCTGAAGGCAGGAAATGGGTTCAACAAACCAAACATCAGCAGGATGCCAAAATAGAATCGCTTTAAAAGGATAGGTTTAAAATGTGGTCTCATGCATAAAATGTCATACAGCATCGATAACAAAGGTAAATCATGCGCATCGAAAAATGAAAATTACAAAAAGGCAATCATCATCACACCGGTAATGATCAATATTTTCAATCTAAAATTAATTCCCGAAATGTTTTCGCAGCTGTTGGCCCGGTTCAATAAAAATATGCTCTGAATCATCACCGCTCCGGATAGGGCCATTAAAATGCGAAAGAGGATAGCATCATAGGAGATAAATACATAACCCAATGGAATAAAGGCCATGGCTAACAAAAGGTACAAGAGCTTCTTGGTGCCGGCCAATCCCAATTGAAGGGGAATAGAATTGTATCCAAACAAGGCATCTCCTTTGATGTCCTGGATGCCTTTGATGAGCTCACGACTAAAAATCAACAACATAACCCAACTTCCGTAAAGAATATGCATCCACTGTATGTGATGGAAGTACAATCCAATGCTAAAGAAACTCGAAACGGTGAGCAAAGAAGCACTTACCTCTCCCAATACGGCAATCTTTTGAAGCTTATGCGAATAGAACCAAAGGCCGACTGTAAAAATGAAAAAGTAAATAAAGATGTTAAAACTGGCCATCCAGGCGAGTCCTAATCCTGTGAAATTCAATAAAAAATAAATATTCAGACTCGTATTTTTACTGATCATTCGATCAAAAACGGTGCGATGTGGGCGGTTAACCAAGTCTTTCTCAAGGTCATAAAAGGCATTGATGATAAATCCGGCTGCTGTGAGCAAGACCGTCGCCAAAACAATCAAATGCAGATTGGGGTCTAAAAGCACTTCTCTGAATTTTCGCTCCGGATTTAAGGTGAATAAAGCGGCGAGATATTGTGCTATGATGGTCAGCAAAATGCTGTACCAGCGAATAATCGTAAGAAAGGCAATGCCCTTGATGAGTATCAGTCTTCTGTTGCGATATGAGACCGAATCGGACAGAATAGGTTCTAAAATTGGTAGATCACTTCGAGTTCATGCTTGTTGAGCATAGATTTGGCTTTATCGAGGTCTTGCGTAAATCCAAGGATGAAACCACCACCGCCACTTCCGCATAATTTCAGGTAATAGGCATCTGTATCAAGACCTTGTTTCCAGTCTTTCAAAAGACTTTTCGGAATCATCGGAGCGAAATTCTCAAGCAATAAACCGCTCAGTTTAGCCATGTTGCTGTATAAAGGTTTAAAATCTCCTTTCAAAAATGCTTGAATGCAGGCATCATTGTACTTTTTGAATTGCTCGCGCATGATTTTTCTGAATCCATCATGTTTGAGTTTTTCCAAAAATATTTGCACCATCGGTTGAGTTTCACCGGGAGCACCGCTGTTGAGCAAGAAGATAGCACCACTGCCTGATTCATTGAATCGGGGTAAACCGATGGTGTCTAAGTCGTTTTTGGATTTAATGAGAATCGGAATATTGAGGTAGCAAATCAGTGGATCCAATCCTGAACTTTTACCATGAAAATAGGATTCAAGCAACACGAAAGCATTGCGCAATTTTAATATGCTGTCTTTATTAATGTTCTCCGGTTTGATTTTATCGAGGGCGTATTTGTCGTATATGGCCGCTACCAATGCACCTGAACTGCCTACGCCAAATCCCTGAGGAATACTGCTATCAAAGTAAATGCCCTTTTCTACATCGTCAATAAAGGCTTCTAAGTCAAGATCAAATGGCATTTCACCGGCCATATATAAAGCTTGCAGGTGACTCACATATTTACGTAAAACGGCATTGGAGGATACATGTTCCTGATCGGTTCCTTCCGGAAAACGAAATTGACCGTTGAAATTGCTGTATGGAATGCTCAGCCCCATCGAATCTTCGATGATTCCATACTCTCCGAACAACAGGATTTTGGCGTAATAAAGACCTTCTTTTAACATACTTATAATTTCTCAGGACCTCGGCCCACCTGATCGCAAATATACCTGCCTTGGTCGCAAAATCCAATCAACTCCGATTGAATAAACGACAAGGCTTCGTTTTCGTCTTCTTTGCTGTACAGAAAGTGAACGTTGGCACCGGCGTCAAGGGTAAAAACGAAACTGTTCTGTTTTTGTTTTCGTTGGTCCATGATTTTCTCTATAATGGCCAGGGTATTGGGTTTCATTAAGATGAAATATGGGTCTGAACTCATCATCAAAGCATGCAACATCAGGGCTTCGCTTTCAACAATGCGATTGAAAGTCTCGCGATCGCCGGCTGCAAGAACGGATTTTAATAAACCGGCTTGCTTTTGTGCATGACGGAAACGTTCTGATGCAAATGGACTGTGATTGACCAAATCATGTCCCACACTGCTGCTCACGCTTTTTGAGCCGGCGTGAACAATCAAAATGGTATCGCCATAATTTTGAAAGGTAGGATGGATATCGTCTAAAGGTATCGCATATTGATCACTGCTGCCGGCAAAATCAGGATGCAAACCCCATTCTGTGAATCCGCCATACACCGACCTGCAGGCACTTCCGCTGCCCAGTCTGCTGATGTTAGAAGCCTCTCTGTAAAAATCTTGACCCTCTGATTCAAAAATGCTCAAAAGGCATAGCGATAGGGCACTCATCCCGCTGGCTGAAGAAGCAATTCCGCTGCTGTGCGGAAAAGTATTTTCTGTTTTGATCACCCAATGATAATCGGACAGTTTTGGAAAACGATGGATGATTTTTTCAAAAAATCGGTGAATTTTGGGTTCGAAGTGTTGTGCTCTGCTGCCATTCAATTGTACTTCGAGTGAAATGCCCGGCAGTTGCTTCTCAAACGCTTCTAATTTGGTATGTGTAAAACAATTTTGCAACGTGAAACTCACGGAGGCGTTGGCGGGCTCCTGATTATTTTTCTTACCCCAATACTTCACAAGGGCAATGTTCGATGGACTTTTCCATTCAGAGACTAAAAGGGGTGATGACATCGCAGTTATTTGATTAATTCGTTCCATTCAAACATGATTGTGTATCCTTTGTTTGGAAAATATTCTCGGGCAGCTGTTTTTCGGGTGGCCATAAAAAAATCTCCACCCCAGGCACCTAGTGATTTAAGGGCACCGGTAAAATCAGCAAAATGACTTTGTTTGATGGGCGTAAGCGCTAAAATGCTGCCCGTCAAAGCTTCATGTTGTTCAATCAAGTCTTCAAAAGTCGTCAAATCAGAACAATGCTGCATCTTTTCTGTGATTTCAGAAATCGCTTTCAAAGTCTCGGGTGAGATATCGCTGCAATTGAAATCACGGATGGCATCTCTGCTGATTTTTTTTTGTCCGGAGTAAATAAACAACAAATCTTCTTTGAAGGCAGGAGAAAACTCCACGGCTTCAAAATGTGGTTCATGGTCGATACGACTATAAGTGATGGCTGTCCCACCCATTCCAACTGCCAGGTCATATCCACTTCCGCCAAAGGTTTGGCTCAGTAAATCGAAGGGATTTATTTCGGCCCATTTCGCGAAGTTGGTTAAAAAGGTTGAGCTGCTGCCCAATCCGAATGCCGGATTAAATTCTAGCTTCGTTTCTATCAAATAACTGCCTCCTTTATTCAATTTGTGCGCAGCATGCGGGAGGATTTTTAGCAATAATTCGGATTTCTCAGAATCGGTGGTGAACGTACAATGCAAAACCGGCAGATCGAAATGCGCTTCAAACCAATTGGATCCATCGGAAAGGGACGCTTTCCAGATCAATTGATCTTTTCCCGGTGCATGTGTAACCTGCATCCTTTGCCCCAATCGGGTGGGAATCGCTAGTCCTTTTGCTCCGCATAAAATCAGATACTCTCCGGTGAGGAGCAATTTGCCGGAGCTGTAAAATTCACTTTTCTCTGTCGAGGTGGACATTCGCAGGCAAAAATAAGGGATTCAAGCTTCGAAATGCGAACTTGAATTTCAACCTTCCTCTGCCTGAGGGCTTAGAAATAGGAGGATACCCCCAGTTGAAATCCTCCGGTTAGGGCAGGTGGATTTCCGAAGAAATCGGTTTGACGGGGGCCGCGCGGAAAACGAACCGGGCTTACCATTTCTTACTTATTTAGGTTTTATGCTGGTAAGATGGATTGAAGATGGATTGAGTTACACTTGATGTTGAGGGAATTCGTTTAATTTCGCAAATACGGAGAAGTTATTTTATTAGTGAGGACCTCTCTGAAAATACTACGTAAAAAATACAGCCGAAGAGGGACTGCATGTGGGATATTGAACGCTATGACTGAGTAAAAGAGTCAACAGAAAATTGAAACCGGAACACTTAAAAATATCCATACGCTTTTTTAACGACCAAGAGGTGCGTGCTGTTTGGGATGATGAACAATCCAAATGGTGGTTTAGCGTGGTGGATATTGTGGGTGCGTTAAACGAAGAAACTGACTACTCTAAGTCGCGCAACTATTGGAAATTCCTGAAGACCAAACTTAAAAAAGCAAACCATCAGTTGGTTAGTGCTACTAACCAACTGAAACTAATGGCGGCAGATGGTAAAAAGTACAATACTGCTTTAATGGACAGCGAGGGCATTGTGGCGTTATCTAAAAATTTCCCCAATAACAGAGCAAGCAAGTTTTTGGATTGGTTTTTATACAGCGACACCGGCATTGATGGACAAAGCAAGAAGAAAGCCTATACTTTGTTTGAAAGTCATTTAATAAATGATTTTGAAATAGGCACCACCAAGGGTTTACAACAAATACACGCTTATTTGTTCGGTGGCTTATATAATTTTGCGGGGCAACTCAGGAATAAAAGCATTTCGAAAGGGGGCTATCGATTTGTTTATGCACAACACTTAAAAAATACGTTACAACAGATAGATGCTCTGCCACAAAGTACACTCCGTGAAATCATCTTGAAGTATGCCGAAATGAACAAGGCTCACCCCTTTATGGAAGGAAATGGCAGAAGTACAAGAATATGGCTGGATATGATGCTCAAAAAACATCTGAATAAATGTGTGGACTGGAGCAAAATAAGGAAAGAAGATTATATGAACGCCATGATTATTAGTACAGTGGATAGCTCTGTTTTAATGGAATGGATAGAAACTGCACTCACTTCTGAAATTAATAACCGGGAATTGTTTATGAAAGGTATTGACTATTCTTATTATTACGAAGAATAATCGAAGCAAGCTTTGGATATACTAACCTAAGAACCAGACCTCAAACAATTATGACAACACGCCCCCCCATCAAAAATACGTCGACACCCCCACTTGAAATCCTCCGGTTAGGGCAGGTGGATTTCCGAAGAAATCAGTTTGACTGGCATAGGTATAAGCGGCACGAAATACGGTTTGTGGCACCGGCCGAAAACTCAAGGCAGGGGTAAATCCCCAATAATGGTCAGAAATTTTATCACCGGTTTCTGAAAGGATATCGAGATTCCAATCTACAAAATCAACGCGAAAGGCTGCATAAAAGGCGGCTTTATTCCAAACGGAAATCGGCTTTTCACGAAGGGTCTGCACCCAATCCACAAAGAATCCTTGTTGTTGGCGGCCATAACTTTGCAGGTAGGTTTCAGGAATGTCTGTGCGGATATAAACATATTCGCCCAAGAGACGGGTTTTGGAATGGGGAGCGATGTTCCAGTCGAGAGCCCAGGCATGACAGCGTCTTTGATCATCCGCAATCAATCCATCTTTTTGAAAGGCATTGTAAGTTCCCCCCATGTAGGATAATCCAATTTCAGCCAATTGTTTGTATTTGGCCGCCATCTTTCCGGAGTATAAGGGCAACCCGCTTGCACTCGACTCAAATCGGTTTGGGTTTGATTTTGCAGCCGGTAAGTAGGTTTTGTTTTGTTCATTGCTGATGATGGATCCATCAAATCCGCCGCTTGCATACAGCTCATAACCAACCATCCAGTTTTCCCGCCATATTTTGCCAAAGATGCCAAATCCTGCGTTGCTCCAGGTGGCAGGCAATAAATGGGTGGATACCATGGGTCGTTCTGTAAATTCCCATTTTGGCCCATCATGGTTTTGGTTGAAAGCCCCGATGGGATTGAGAATTACGCCACTTCTTAGGTTCAATAGCGGATGCAATTCGAGGTCAATGGCAGCAAATTCTATTGCTAAACTTCGGCCACCGTCTTCAATTTCAAGTTCACTCATGAAGCGAATTTTTCTGCCAATACCGGCTGCCGTGAATAAGGTGAGTCGTCTGAATTGAAATTGGTGGCCTTCTGAAATGCCATCCGTGCCCCGATGCTGCCAGTTGGCTTCCGCATAGCCGCCCATCATTACTTTTTCCTGTCCACCGGCCATAAACGGACGGTCATAAACAGCATCCATATTCATTTTTTTGGCAGTGTCTGCCGGTTGTTGCGCCAACAAGGTCTTAAATTCAAAAAGTATCGATACGAGGATTATAAAAAAGTGTTTCATGATATCTGAATTTGAATGTATTGGTTTTCTATTTTTACTTGAAATTCTTGAAGTGCATGTGCGGCAGGGCCGTTTAGCACTTCCCCTTTTAATCCGAATTCGCTTCCATGCGCCGGACAACTTAATCTGCTACCCGTGAATTGTAATTCAGCGCCCTGATGGGTGCATTTCATTTCAAAAGCACGGTAGGTTTCACTGCGCACCACCAATACGGGATAGGGGAGATGGTCGTGCAAGGCAATCAAAGTAGCGTTGGGTTGTTTTGAACCCTTTTCTTCAAATGCACTTAACGGTATCAAGATTTTATTGTTAACCACTTCAGCCTGAAAATACAGACTTCTGCAACCGCTCAATAAGAATCCGGGTATCATCACTGCCAAACAAGTCATGGCGCAATCTTTAATAAAATGTCTTCGTTTCATAGGCTTTCCAAAAAGGTAATCAGGGTCATTTTTTCTGATGAAGATAGATTCTGATAAGACGTTTTGCTCTTTTGAGCTTCTCCACCATGAAACAAGATGGCCTCTTCTATGCTTCCTGCACGACCGTCATGAAGTAAATAGTATTTCCCACCTTGCGACTGTTTAGATAATCCCAATCCCCAAAGTGGGGGTGTTCTCCATTCGCTCGTTCCGGCGCTTCCCTCCGTGTAAGGTTCACGCAGTTCATCGCCCATATCATGCAGGAGAAGATCGGTATAAGGATGAAAAGTTTTGAAACGCAATGCCTGAATAGGGGCATCTCCGGACTGCATGGTCGAACGATGACAAGATTCGCAACCCAATTGAACGAAAGTATTTTTGCCCTGAATTACTTCCGGTTTATTTGCATTGCGCTGCACAGGGGCTTTGAGGGTTTCAAGATAAAAAACCACATCATTGATGGTGTTTAGACTTACTTCCGGTTCAGTGAGTTTGCCACTCCAGGTATCGTAAGGCTCCAGAATCGAATTGACACCCATATCTTGATTGTAGGCGTTGGCGGTTTGTTGAAGCAAAGAATGAACGGAAGCTTTTTTACCGAAACGACCGATGTATTTACCATTTTGTATGATTGTATTTTCGTTCGTTTTGGCATATTCAGGAATTGAAACCCAATTTACGCGGCCGGAAATGCCATCGCCATCGAGGTCGTTCGGGTCGCTCATCGCAAGGAGATCTGCATCCGTAACATAGGCGAGAAATCCCAATCCGGAATTGGCAGGTGGGGTGAATTTTGCGCTGGGGGCATCAGGGGGAAGTTGTTCAGGTTGATAACCCGGAAGTGCGCGGTGCTGAAGCTGCGGACCGCCCAGGTGTTTGAATTTATTTCCGGTAGAGTCACACTGGCCAAATCTTGTGAGGGT
>JBIIVF010000159.1:0-5351 GCA_044339595.1 Bacteroidia bacterium | reverse complement strand
ATGCTTTTAAGCAATTCAGGATCTAACATTTTAATATTCGATAAGGGTTGTCAAGGCTTGATGTAATCTTGAATTGGCCAGAAAATCTTCTTCAAGAGCAGATGCCAGGGGCACCGGAGTGTCTAAACCTCCAACGCGCATTACAGGAGCATCGAGTACTGTGAAACAATTTTCTGCAATCCAGGCAGCAATCTCCGCACCGATTCCACCGGTAAGGGTGTCCTCATGCAAAATCAAAACTTTTCCGGTTTTCGTAACGGCCGCCGCCACGGTTTCTTTATCCCAGGGAAGCAAGGTTCTTAAATCTACAATTTCGGCATCCAACCCATGATTCTCGCAATATTCCATGGACCAATGTACCCCCCAACCATAGGTGATGATGCTCAATTCTTCTCCTTTTCTCACGGTATGGGCCTTTCCAATCGGTAAGGTATAATAACCATCCGGAACCATCCCTCTCACACTTCGATACAATTTCTTGTGCTCAAAAAACAAGACCGGATTTGGGTCCTGAATAGAGGCCGCCAGCAAACCCTTGGCATCAAACGGATTGCTTGGATAAACCAATTTCAATCCGGGAACATGAAAAAACCAGGCTTCTGTGCTCTGTGAGTGAAATGGCCCCGCATTCACACCGGCACCTGTGGGCATTCGAACCACTACATCGGCCTGCTGACCCCAGCGATAGTAATTTTTTGCAAGATTATTGACAATCTGATTGAATGCACAACTCACAAAATCACTGAATTGCATTTCAACTACCGCCTTTTTCTTCTTAATGGCAAATCCGAGTCCGGCTCCAACCACGGCAGATTCGCAAATGGGCGTATTGCGCACCCTGTCTTTTCCAAATACATCCGTAAACCCTTCCGTAATCTTGAAAACGCCCCCGTATTCGGCAATATCCTGTCCCATAATGATCAACTCAGGATGGTGTTCCATCGCTTGTCGCAAACCATCACTCAAGGCATCTATCAATCTTTTTTCTGATTCAGAACCTTGTGGGGCGATTAACGCTGCATTATAAGGAGCGTACACTTCCTGCTGTTCTCGGTGAGCATCCGGCGTAGGGTCAGACAATGCAAAGGCTTCCTCTACGGATCGGTCTATTAAAGTTTTATATTCTTGTCTATACTGCTCGATGGAGGAATCATCCAAAACACCTCTTTTTAGCAGATATTGCTCGAAATTCATCAAAGGGTCTTTTTGACCCCACAATTCAAAAAGATTATCCGGTACATATTTGGTGCCGGATGCTTCTTCGTGTCCGCGCATCCTAAAGGTCATACATTCGAGTAAAACAGGTCTTGGGTTTTTACGTAAATCTTCCGCCAATTTTTTTACGGTGTGATAAACTTCAAGGATATTATTTCCATCAATCGTTAGGCTCTCAATGCCATAACCTATTCCCTTGTCTGCCACTTGTTTGCATCTGAATTGATCAGCGGTGGGAGTACTGAGTCCATATCCGTTGTTTTCAACCACAAAAATGACCGGCAGATCCCACACGGCAGCCAGATTTAGAGATTCATGAAAGTCGCCTTCACTGGTCCCGCCTTCCCCTGAAAAGACCACAGTTACTTGTTCTTTACGATCAATTTTATCTGCCAGGGCAATGCCATCGGCTACCCCCAGCATCGCTCCTAAATGACTGATCATTCCGACAATATGGAATTCATTGGTGCCGAAGTGAAAGGATCGCTCCCTTCCTTTTGAGAATCCATCTGCTTTGCCTTGCCATTGTGCCAGCAATTTTGTGAATGGAATATTTCTGGAAGTAAAAACACCCAAGTTCCGATGTAGCGGCAAGATGTATTCATCTTCCTTTAAAGCTTTGGTTACACCTACTGAAACTGCTTCTTGACCAATGCCCGAAAACCACTTGCTTACCTTTCCCTGACGCAGCAGGATGAGCATTTTTTCTTCAATCATTCTTGGGAACAAGATTGATTTGTAGAGATCAATCAGCAGCTCATCGCTGTCGTTAAACCCGCTAAAGTTTATCATATCGGCAAAATTACGCAGTAAAGCCTATTCTCGTAACTTTGTAACATGGTTTTGTTGTTAGACAACTTTGATTCATTTACCTGGAACCTGAAGGATTATCTCTGTCAGGAAGGGGCTGAGGTGCAAGTGATCAGAAACAATGAAATCAATCCGGAGGTGTTAAAAAGCCAGGAATGGCAAGGATTGGTCATTTCACCCGGACCGGGTAGGCCGCAGGATGTACCCGTTATTCATCAAATGCTCGAGCATTTTGCCTCCAAAATCCCTGTTTTGGGTATTTGTTTGGGTCATCAAGCCATTGGAACGTATTTTGGAGCTTCGTTGGTAAAGGCATCCCAACCCATGCATGGCAAATTGTCTGAGATTATCCCATCCTCCCATGCCATGTTCGAAGGGTTTCAATATCCACATCATGTTTGTCGATATCATTCGTTGCTGTTACATGATCCTTGGCCTGTATCTTTAGAAGTGACTGCAACCACAAAATCAGGCGAAATTATGGCACTGGCACACAAACAATGGCCCATTTGGGGTGTTCAATATCATCCTGAAGCTATTCTGACCGAAAACGGTCATACTCTGTTAAGAAATTGGTTAAAATTGGTTTATTTGCAACTGTAGAAATTATCCATCATGGAATTGAAAATTAAACAGGAAGGTGAATTTAATTTTGTGGAGCAGGGCGAAGGTGAAGTTCTGGTGCTGCTGCACGGTCTTTTTGGTGCCCTCAGTAATTTCAACGATGTAATCGAAAGATTCAGCAAGAGGTGCAAGGTAGTGATACCGATTATGCCAATTTATACCATGCCCATGCTTGATCTTGGTGTAAAAGGGCTCGCCATTTTCGTGAATAAGTTTATAGAATACAAAAGATATGACAAAGTCACGCTACTCGGGAACTCACTGGGTGGACATGTGGCCTTGGTCTATATGAAAAATTACCCTCAAAAAGTGAAAGCCATGGTGCTAACAGGCAGTTCCGGTCTCTATGAAAATGCCATGGGAGGAACTTATCCTAAAAGAGGGGATTTTGACTACATCAAAGAGAAAGTAGCCTACACATTTTATGATCCGGCCAATGCTACCGACGAACTGGTGAGTGAAGTTTTTGAAGTAACCAACAATCGTCTCAAGGTGATTCGCATTCTAGCCTTGGCCAAATCTGCCATACGTTATAATATGCGGGATGACATTAAGAATTTTAACATTCCGGTGTGTTTGATTTGGGGGAAACAAGATAAAGTAACACCACCCGAAGTGGCGGAAGAATTTCATGAAGTGCTGCCGGATTCAGAATTACACTGGATTGATTTGTGCGGACATGCACCTATGATGGAGCGGCCGGTAGAATTTAATATCATTCTGGATGGTTTCCTCGACCGGATTTTTGGTCCGGCAAAAGAAAGCTAATGCAGGCAACAGATCTTACATCACCAGGAATATTTCCGCTTACACCCGGCGATTCTTGTGCCTTTGCCACCGAAATGATGAACGAATGGCAACTCAATCACCTGCCGGTTGTTCATAAAAGTGAATTGATGGGGATGCTTTGCCGTAAAGATTTGATAGAGGTTAGCCCCAAGAAAAAAATCGATGATTTAATCACTCCGCTTCCTTTTTATAACGTTCGGGAGAACTTCCATTTATTTCAAATTTTGGGTTTTATGGGGGAAACCGGGTTCACGCTGTTGCCGGTTTTGAATCAAGAAGGACACTACGCCGGTGCTATCTCATTGTCGCATTTGCTTCATCTTACCGGTCAGTTATTGACCATCTCACAGGAAGGGGCCATTGTATGTCTCGAAATGAATGCCTCCGATTACGCCTTGACCGAAATTGCTCGATTTGCAGAAAATGACAACCTGAAAATTATGGGTCTGCTGATCAACAAACTGAATGATACCGGTAGAATTCAAATTCATCTTAAACTGAATTCCTGGCAAGTAAATCGTTTTGTAGGAACATTGAGCAGATTTAATTATCAGGTGGCTGCGGTATATTCAACCATGGCCGTGATGGACGACCTGAAATCCCGGTATGATGCCCTAATGAAATATCTTGAAACATAGGTTTTCGATTGGTCTCTTCATTTTTTTTCTTTTGAGTTTAACGAGGGTGTCGGCTCAACAGGTGCGTATTTCAGCCATACATCTCGAAGGAAATCTGAAAACCCGTGATTTGATCATTTACAGGGAACTTCCGTTTCAATCGGGAGATACCATCCAAAAAAGCGATCTGACCGGATTGCTCGAAATATCAAAAAATCAATTGGTGAACCTCAATTTGTTCAATGAGGTGCTCGTTACATCTGATTCCTCAGATTTTTTTAAGGTGAAAGTACATATCAAACTGACTGAAAAGTGGTATTTATGGCCTATTCCAACCCTTGAATATGCGGATCGAAATGTAAATCAATGGTATTCATTCAAACTTAATCCTGAACGTTTGAACTATGGACTTTACAATTTTCGATACAATGCATTTGGACTAAATCACACATTTAAGTTAGCCTTAATACATGGTTACACCAGAAATTACGGTTTCGAATACAGAATTCCGTATTGGGATAAAAAACGACAATGGGGCAGTTCTTTTCAGGCAAGCCGACGATTAAATCATGAGATCGTATATGCCACTGCCCATAACCGTCAGCAATTTTATAAAGATCCTGATAGAGATGTTAATCGCCGCAGTTCTATTTCAGGAAGCCTATTTTTCAGACCTAAAATGTTTACACGTTTTCATCTCAATGCCGGACTTTATCACCAACAAGTATCGGATACGGTGTTAAAGTTAAATCCTGATTTTAGCCGTGGCGGCATCAATTTCTCTTTGATTTATATTGGATTAGGGGTTCATTATCAAAAAACAGACAACCAGTATTATCCTACAAAAGGGATCATGGCCGGATCAACCTTATCGGTTAATCGACTTCCGGAGACCTATCAAAATTGGATCGAAGTTTCAGCCTGGGGGGAGCATTACAAACCGCTGTTAGCGAAGGTTTCCCATGGTTTATTTGTGGGAGGACGATTGAGAAACCGCATTTCGATTCCTTATCCTTTGACATCGGCACTGGGTTACAAATATTATGTCAGGGGCTTTGAGCCTTATGTGATTGAAGGGAACAATTTCATTCTGATTAAAAGCGAGTTTCGTTATGATTTAATTAAAAATAAATTATTGAATACCGGATTTATTCCTCTGAAGAACTACAAGAAAACCATCACGAGTTCTCAATTGACTTTTTTCAGTGATGCCGGTTATGTGTCACCTGGTAGAAATGTAGTTAACTATAATGATTTATCTTCCAAATGGATGGCCGGTGTCGGTCTTGGATGGAA
>JBIIVF010000158.1:0-5373 GCA_044339595.1 Bacteroidia bacterium | reverse complement strand
GTTTCCTTTCTTAATATCGACTGACCACCGAACTTAGGTAACCTAAATTAATATAAGAAGTGGCTCCCATCGTGGCATTCGCCGAAATGGCCTTAGCGGATAGAAAAGAGAAATACAGCCTTGATTTTTTTTGCTGACTTTTTTTGATCAAGCAAAAAAAGTCAGTGGGGGTAACGTGCTTATGTTCATTGTGGACTGATGTTTGGGCAAAGCCCTGAAATCCTATTATTCAACAAAATCATTCATTTTGATTATGTATTACGGCAGAATTCGCACGACATGATGATTTAGGCTCAATAAGGTAAACAAGTCGATAATCATTCATGATTGTTAACTGAAACGTCGGTAAACCAGTTCTTTCAACTCTTCAATCAGTTTCTCTTCCTTATCCGTCCATTTGTATTGCTCCGGCCAGCTATTTTCGAGCAAAGAGATGGCTACTTCTGCACTGGCAGCCTGATCCAGCATTTCTATAGATTGGTTGTACACTTTAGGATCGTTGCCAAAAAGTTGATTTTGAAATTCGTACTTCTTCAAGATGCTGATGGCTTTTTTAATGCTGTCGATCTTTGAAGTGCGATATTTTTCAAAAATATTTTTAATGTCAGGTGTGCCGCCGGATTTGTTTTTTGATGGGTTGTCAGAAACCGTCTTTATTTCGAAGAGTTCCGGTTGCATGTCTGAAGGCAAAGAAGTTGGTTTTTCTTTGAGGGTGTTTTCTTCATTCTTTTTGGTTTCTTTCACCGGTTCAGGAACAAAGGTTGGGATTACCGGTTCTTCCGGGATGGGTTCCGGAATGAATTCAGCGGGTGTTTCAACGATGTCTTCCGGTTCCGGTTCTTCCGGGATTTCCTCTACCCATTCGATCATTTCCGGCTCCTCTTTTTGAGTGATAACCGGTTCAATTTGAGGTGTTTCGATGATCAGTTCAATTTCAGGCGTCGCCGTTATTATTGGGTCAGCTTTTACGGAAGCAACATCTTCCTTCAGCGCGATGGCATCATGACGAGCATCGGTCAGAACGACGGTAGACTTAGATTTTAAATTGGTGATGTGCAGGAGATTGATTTGCTCATACAACTCAATGGCATTTTTGCGGAGCAAATCGACCTCGATTTGTGCAATTTTATCATCGTGTAAAAAGAGGCGATTGTTGTTGATGTTGATGAGTTCAGTTATTTCAGCAATCTTTTCATGAATAACACTGCGGTCGGTTGACATAGATTCTAAATTGTGTATGTGTGGTATAAACGGCAAAGTTATATTTTCGTGCCGTTGAACAGGGAAAGAGTTATTCACGCATGGATATGTTTATAGAGCCAAAACTGGACAAAGGGAGAATGGAGGTGATTTGCGGCTCGATGTTCAGCGGTAAAACGGAGGAGCTCATCCGCCGAATGAAGCGGGCTGTGATTGCCAATCAAAAGGTGATCATGTTTAAACCGGCCATCGATACGCGGTATCATGAATCTTCGATTGTCAGCCACGACAACAATGCGATAGATTCAATTCCGGTTTTGCATCCCGCTGAAATTTTTGATCATCTCAAATCCGAACAAGTGGTGGGCATCGATGAAGCCCAGTTTTTTGACCCGTCATTGATAGAGGTTGTGATAAAATTGACACGCATGAACAGAAGGGTGATCATGGCCGGATTGGATATGGATTCAAATGGTCAGCCTTTTGGTCCGATGCCGGAACTGATGGCCTTGGCAGAATATGTTACAAAAGTGCATGCCATCTGCATGAAATGTGGCGACATTGCTTCGTTTACTTTCAAACGCATCAAGAACGACAAACAAGTTGAAATCGGTGCCAAAGAACTCTATGAAGCGCGATGCCGCAATTGTTTTAACGACGGAATGGCTGCACAAAAGGATCAGATAAGCATTGCTTTTTAAACCCAATTTTTAAAACCACTACTTTGTCATACAAAAATGACTTCCAATCTGGCAGCTTAGCCTTATATTTGGCAGAATTTACCCATTAATAGCCATGCGATTAACGTCGATTATATTCCTTATTCTGTGCTCAACCATGGCCATGGCTCAAACCTGGGTTCCGGAAAAGAAAAGCGGAGAGACCAACTTAGTATCCGTTTGCTTTCAGGATAAGGATACCGGTTATGCTGTGTCAGGGAATAAAGTGCTCAGAACTACCGACGCCGGAAAGACATGGAACAGAATTCTGAATAGCTATAATAAATTTTCAGGCATCATGTTTTCTGACAAAATCAATGGGGTAATTATTGGTGAGAATGATCTTGTACTGAAAACATCCGATGGCGGTCAAAACTGGAGTCTGATCAGAACCGGAAACAGTGACGATGATTTTTTGGCGGTTTATACCCGACATAAGGATACCATTTATGTTCTGGGGCCGGATGACATGGATACCTACAAGTTTGCCAATTACCTCAATTATTCTTATAACGGAGGTGCAAGCTGGACCAGATATTCAACAGGTTCAACACAAACCATCCGTTCCATTCAAATGTGGAATAAACATGCAGGAACCATGGGTACTTTAACTTCCGGAGTGTTTAAAACCACCAATGAATGGGGAAGTTACAATGTGAACTGGCCCAATCCAAGTATTCAGATCATTGACCATGCCCGCATTAAAGATTCAGTGATTGTGCTCGTCGGCAACAACGGACGCATCTCCAGAAGCAATGATTACGGGGTGAATTTTTCTCTGATCACTTCACCTATCAGCTCCGGAAGTTTATGGGATGTAGATTTCGTGAATGATTCTTTCGGGATGATCTGCGGCGATAATGGGGTCATTCTTGTTTCAAGGAATGCCGGACTCAGCTGGTCGCAAATGACCACCAATACCAAGCTCAATTTTCGGAAGTTGAGCATGCTCAATCCTTACTACGGATGGGCAGTGGCAGCAACGCATCAGGATAGTTTCAATATCTTTAAATTCGGTTCAGAAACGTATATCGCAGACAAAATCAATTTTATCACCGGAAGCCTTAGTGCTGATCTTGACAAGAATTGCGTAAAAGATGGAAAGCAATTTGGTCCTGCAGGAGTTTTGATCCGTGCCTTGCCCGGACCACATTACACTTACACAGAAGCCAACGGATATTTTAGCATGGTAGTGCCGGATACAGGTCATTTTACCATCGACACCCGACTGCCCAAAAAATATCAATTGGGAAAGGGTTTGTGCGATACGGCCATTGGAGGCATCTACTTTAACACCTTCGAAAAAACAGCCGGCAATAAAAATTTTATGTTCGAGAGTGATACTTCGGTCAATCTCGAAATCAAAATGTCTTCAGCCAGAAAGCGACGCTGTTTTAAAAATGAAAATGTGCTGACGTTCAAAAACATTGGTTTCAGCACTGCGGATAGCGTAGAAATCAAAGTCTTTTATCCGGCTGACCTGATCGATATCAAGAGCACGAGCATGTCATCCTCGAAACAAAAGGGTGTCTTAACTTTCAACCTTGGAAAGCTTACCCCCGGAAGTGGCGGAAGCATCACCATCATCGATTCTGTTTTGTGTCAAAGCGGTGTGATGGGCAGAACGGTATGTTTTTATGCTGTAATCACCCCAAGAATTTTAGTTAAAAATACCACTTGGGATTCCTCCTGGGTCAGAACCCGCATCGACTGCTTGAATGATAGTTTAGCCATCGTAAAGATTTTTAATACCGGCAAAGCCATGAAAGATACCGCCATCATTGATCTTTATAAAGACGATGTGTTGTCGGGTGAATTAAAATATCGCCTGCCTGCCGGAGATTCTCTGCGGTTTGAAGTGGAAAGGGTGAATAAAACCATTACGGTGATCGGAGATGTAAAAACCCATCACCCCTATCAGGAATTGATGCGCGCCTGGAAAGAGCGATGCGGCAATGATACTACTACCGGAAATCAAAACTTTGTAACCCGTTTTCAAATGCAGTCATTGCCTTCCTTTGAAACGGAAATCTGCCTTCCCATACGTGATTCTTACGATCCCAATGACATCGCGGTTACGCCATCCGGAAGAGGGGCTGAACAATTTATCCCGAACCTCACACAGCTTGAATATCTCATCCGTTTCCAGAATACGGGAAATGATACCGCTTACAATATTTATATCCTCGATACACTCACGACCAAACTAGATCCAAGAAGCATCGAAATCATCGGAAGTTCTCATGCCTACAAATACAAGGTGATCGGTGACAGCGGCTCCAGCATCCTGCGATTTGATTTTGAAAACATCATGTTGGTAGACAGCTTTACCAACGAACCGGGCAGCAATGGGTGGGTGAGTTTCAGAATCATGCCTGCCAAAAAATTTCCGCACAGAACGCGCATTGACAATTTTGTTGATATATACTTCGATTTTAATACGCCGGTGCGCACCAATACGGCCTTTGTGAGTATGTACGATACCGTGATTACCAAACCCGGCAACAAGATATTTGTACCGTGTGAATCTCGATTGACCGAAAAGATTGCATCTGCTGCGGTCTGCGACAAATTGGTGACCGAGCAATCCATCGCATTCACAGGCAAATACAAACCATTCGTCTATTCCAAAGATACGACCCTTCAAATTCAAAAGATTCACGACACCCTATATCGTTTCACCGCGTCCAAGGCCGGTGTTTATCAGGTATTTACCGCCATTCAGGATTGTGACCTCCTTTTGGTCGATTCAGCAAACCTGAACTTCACCGTAACGCCAACCGTAAACCTATCAGATTCATTGCATTGTGGCAGCGTTTCTCAAATTTTGCGGGTTACCTGTCAGGATTGCCAATTCTTGTGGAGCGATCTTTCAACCGCCGATAGTCTGGTAGTGAGCAGTGCCGGAACCTACGGGGTAACCCTGAAAAATGGCTGTGCTGCGGTGATCGATAGTGCCGAAATTAGCCTGCTGTTGCACCAAACCCTCCACTTAGGGAATGACACTTTTATCTGCGATGGTGGCGATCTAACTCTGCAGCCGGGAGTGCCTTCCGCCGGAATTACCTGGTGGGACCAAACCCAAACTTCCACCAAACGCATAACACAAGCCGGGGTTTATACAGCGCATTATGCCGACGCATGCAATGATTTAAATGATACCATCATCATCACACAAAAAAGCAGTCCGACGGGGAATCAGCTCGTTGACTCGGTGCATTGTGGTGATGTGCTTCAAGCCCTTTCCGTGACCTGTAGCGATTGTGGCTTTGTTTGGTCAGACAATTCAAAAAACAACACCTTACAGGTTTCAAGCCCAGGCAGCTACTATGTGACCCTCAATAATGTCTGCGGCAGTGTTACAGATACTGCGGTGATCGGTTCAATGCCATTGCTAAAACTGGATTTGGGTAAAGATACGTTGGTGTGCGATCAGGGCGAATTGTGGCTCAAT
>JBIIVF010000120.1:0-7512 GCA_044339595.1 Bacteroidia bacterium | reverse complement strand
TCTCAATCATCGGGAAATAGCTGCAACTTTAGTCTGTAAGGGGGAGCCAAAAGCCTCACAGCAACGTGGGGCTTTTTTGTTTCAGAGGCTTTTTTGTCTTTACTTGCCTTGGGCAATTTTATATTCCGCCCAAACAATCTTAATTGATAAATTTTGGCGAGATATACACATCAATTACTAAATAAGACATCCATTTCCAAATGACTATGAACCAATTCTTTGTAATACTCTCCATTTCTGAGACCAAAGATTGGGTTCTAACCTTCGGTTCCTTAATAAAATTTTCGAGTTGATAAATTTGCGTTCCCCCCTCAAACGATCTTGATTCTCAAAAAATAAATTTTTCTTATAATATTCCAGTATCAAATATGTCTTTCAAATTCTTCTCCTTCCATCTAGTGCAATTAATTTTGATTTGTTGGATTAAATGGCTTCTTTGAGAAGATTATTCACAAATTTCTTCCGATAATTCTATCCATAAAACTAGCTGTAATCCGCCCGAATTACAATTTATAATCAGTTTTGCCGAATTATTAGCGTAATCTTATCAGAACAGCAGAACAGCATACATCCTCAATTCATCCCAAAATTGGTTTGAGAATAGACCATTGTGGGGAGCAGGCAAAGAAAAGGGTTTCAGAAATAGAGCCCTTTTCTTTATTCTCTTTGTAACACATTTGTAACGCAAAGCGAAAATAAGAAGGCTTATTTATCCATGCTTTAAGTGTTTGGTTTTAACGGTAAGGCAAAACTTTTTGTTAAAGTAGCGCTTTAAATGAAGATAAATGACAAAAGCGTTCCTTTTTTCTATTTGCCCGGCGAGTATTTGTATTCAATGGTATGAAAAGTATACACTTAACATGTAATTGCCGCGATACTATAAAGCAGAAGCCTTAGAAAAAATTTTCCGGCCCATAATCGTTCGTGCCTGCTTCATCACGAAGTACTAATGTATATTCTGGGATAAATTAAAAGCGATGACAGCTTTTTGGGCTTTAGAAAATTTGCGGTAATAAAAAATATCTGTTAAGAAACCAAGACCCCACGGATTGTAACCCGGCATCAGCATGCGCAAATCTTGCAGGAGCATTGCCACCTCATCCATCTTATACAATCTGGCATAATCCACCGCTTCTTCAAGTGAAAACAGGGTTCCATCAAACCTCACAAAGCCTTTAGCCAAACTGCCAGTGAGGGTATGTATTTTTACAGACTCGTCTTCTATTAAAGACGTATCCGGATGAGTCCGGAGCGGTTCTGCAGCCGGGCTTTCCGGCAAATGTTTCATCCTTTCTGCATTATACGCCATCACTCCTTTCTGCACCAATCGATTGCTCCTTTCTTCAATAAGACCAGCCAGTATCAAGGATCCCAGACACACCCCGGCAGCCGTATATGATAACTGTGGGTTACTTGCTGGCTCATTCCAGCCTGCAGTAGAAACATAGGTTAAACCAGACAATATGCCAATACCCCCAAATACCAAAGATGTCTTTTCTCTCCGGGAAGCTTTGTTAAAATATTTATAAGCCTCTTCATTGCCCATATTCTTGCTGATGTTTGAAGCTTCTAAGGCTGAAATGGGTTTGAAATCATAATAGATTCTTCCTTTACCTATGATATTCATTTGCCCAATGTTCTGAGCCTGTATGAGGTGAGGGAACAAAATGAGGCACCCCAGTAAGGTGGTATAAGTCCATTTCAACAGCACAAGCCGTGAATTTTTAAATACGTTAAATTCCATCATTATGAGCGATACGTTTTTGGGCACCCCCTGCCCTGGCAGATTTAGTCTATTCATCTTGCTTTTTACTTTTTATGTTTCTAATTGTGCCGTATAATATTTATGGAAGCAGCCTATTTGCAAAAGTCTCTTTCTGCTTCTAAGGCAAGCTTTAATCCCAACTCTCCAGCTAAAGAAAAATCTAAACAGCCGCTACCTTGTTGTCCAACATAGAATTTAGAAAGACCTCGGTTATAATAAGCAGATGCATGATCCGGATTAAGTTCAATTGCTATGCTAAAATCTTCTAAAGCTCCTTTGAAGTCTTTTAAACTAGCTTTGGAAAGACCTCGGTTATTATAAGCGTCTATATCATTCGGATTAAGCTCAATTGCTATGTTATAATCTGCGATAGCTCCTATAAAGTCTTTTAATTTATCTTTTGAAAAACCTCGGTTAGAGTAAGTGATTGCATCATTCGGATTGAGCTCTATAGCCTTGGAAAAATCTACTAAAGCTCCTTTGTAGTCTTCTAATCTGGTTTTTAAAAGACCTCGGTTATTGTAAGCGATTGCATCATTCGGATTAAGCTCTATCGCCTTGGAAAAATCTACTAAAGCTCCTCTGAAGTCTTTCGATCTATCTTTTGAAAGACCCAAGTAATACTGAGCCTCTGCATTATTCGGATTAAGCTTAGCGTCTGATAAAGCTCCTGTGTAGTCTTTCAATCTGACTTTTGAATGACCTAAGTCATAGTAAACCGCTACCTCGCTCGGATTAATCTCAATCGATTTTTTATAATCTGCCAAAGCTCCTCTGAAGTCATTTAATCTATCTTTTGAAAGACCTCGGTTATAGTAAGCGATTGCGTAATTCGGATAAAGCCCAATCGATTTATTGTAATCTACCAAAGCTCCTCTGTAGTCTTCTAATTTAGCTTTTGAAAGACCTCGGTTATTATACGCGATTGCATCATTCGGATTAAGCTCTATTGCCTGGTTAAAATCTTCTACCGCTCCGAGGTAGTCTTTTAATCTAGCTTTTGAAATACCCCGGTTATTGTAAGCAATTGCATCATTCGGTTTCAGCTCTATCGCCTGGTTAAAATCTTCTACCGCCCCAAGGTAGTCATTCAATCTATATTTAACGGCACCTATATCATTGTAATCCTCTGATGTTTGGCTATGACTGAAAGAAGTAATTAATAAAACTACCATCAGTATCAAAATCTGTTTCATAATCATATCCGATTAATAGTTATTAGAAAACGCCCTCAGGTTATTATTGTCTGCAATTAGTATAGGCCTCCCTATACTCCGGCTCTTAATCGTTCCCTGTTTTATGCGGGCTATGATAGTCTGATGAGCTACCCTAAGAGCATCTGCAGTCTCCTCTATCTTGCAGAATTTAAATCTCTTTATTAGTGTTGCCATGTCTCTTAAAACTCATTCATTTTAAATATGTAAAAAGGGGAGCTAAAACTTCTCCTATTTTTGCCGTTATGGTTCTGTCTCAAACCCCTCCTTAAAAAAAGAGTTTAGTTTACTTGACTCTTTGGGTGCTGATTTTTTTCAGGTATATTGAACAAAAATTATGGGTTATAAGATGGCGCAAACTCTTGCGTTAAAACCTGCGCCTCAACATTTCTGTTCATCAGATTATTCCTGACCGGTTATTCTCCAGCTTGCTCCGTTTCCGTTATATCTGATTTCACAAATATATTATTTTGATACTGATTTTACTTTTTGTTGTGATGTAATTCTGCCTAGTTCTCCATTTTTTCTTTTGTTAGTGTGCCAATCCAGATGTTTTCGGAAGATTATTTTGTCTTTAAAATAACGAGCAAACACAAAGCTTTCTATCACTTCTATTTTCAAAATACTGTAAAACGCTTCGCTATATTGAGTCAAATTCTATAAAATTTCAGAAAGTTGAAATATTCAATTACCTGATTGTCTCAGAATCAATCATTGAACTATGACTGCTTCTTTCGTCCATAGGGGGAGCCAAAACGGGGTAAAGGTCAGATTTGACCTTCTTTTATTTTATATCCCTAATGAAAAGGTGCTGACGTTGAGTAAAACCTCCATTGGTTGGTGAAAATAAATAGCTGCAACTTTACTTTTATCAGAATGGTTTTTTCTAAAAAAATGCGTTTAAGTGTCTACTTTTTTATCCTTCCATTACTGCTTGGATAGAATTTCCGAAAAGTCTTGAATATTTAATAAATTTGACCCATGCAACAAGTCAAAACCTTCCTGTTTGTATTACTCTTAGGCATTTCTTTTTCTGCATCAGCTCAGCAAATTTATAGTATCTCACCGCGTAAAATAATGGGTGGAATGGGTGATGTGCTCACCATTACAGGCAATGGTTTTGGTGCCACCCGCGGCAGTTCCTATGTTTCTTTTTTTCGCGAAGGAAACATTTTTACAGATGCTAATACAGGTAATGGTTTTAATTATATCAGCTGGAGTAATACAGAAATAAAATTACAAATGCCGGTTGCCTATTCCAACAAAATAAAAGTTTGGGTCAACGGTGTTGAATATATTTCGTCCGACACCTTGAAGGTTACAGCCAACCTTGGATATCGGCAGGCAAATCCGCTTGTGTATGATTTACTCACCGACCTCAATAAAAAAGGCGGAATTACCTGGTATGTGCACCCGGTTTACTGGAACAATCCCATCATCAAAGAGGCCATTGCAGAGGTGGTGCAGGAATTCAGGTGTAAAACAGGGGTAAATTATATTCTGGAGCTTCTTACCTCATGGGTTCCACTCAATTTGTCGCAAGGTAAGTATATCATTGGTCCTGATTCGGCGCTGGGCGTGGTAGGATTTAATGACCGCCTTTGGTCATCATGCATAGTGGGGGCTGAGACATTTTATTACAACCAAACACAGTTGTTGCGATTTAATACTCAGCAAAATTGGTACTATGGCAAAGGGCAGCCTCCGGCGGGCGCTTCCAAGTTTCGTTATGTGCTGTACCATGAAATGGGTCATTCGCTGGGTTTAGGGCATGTGAATGAACCCGGTGAAAGTATGTTTCCCTCCGTAACCTTATTGCCATCAGATAACTGGTGCAGCCGTGATTCCATAACTTCCTCCGAACGAAGAGCAATACAGTATTACGTTTCCTTGAGCCAGAGTTTTGCATTTCGGGGATGCGGAATTACGCCCATGAAACCCAATGCTGATTGTAAAGATGTTTTCAATCAAAGTTCCGATATCCCTTCCCAAACCTACCCGAATGCTTTGTTGGTATATCCAAACCCTGCCAGTGATTACCTGATGGTGAACCTTCCTGGCAAGGGCCGCGCTGAAATAGAAATCCGGGATTTAAATGGTGCTTTGTGTTTCAAAGATATTGCCATACAGGGCCAAAGACTCTTTTTGCCTGAGAGAATCACCACCGGCATATATTCGGTAAGGTTGTTACATGAACAAGGTTATCAGGTTTTGCTTCTTATGATACAGCGCTAAGACGCTCCGAAAGGAAAAACAACTCCCGTTCTGCTGGAATGCAAAAACTATTATGATTTGTTATCGGGGTTGAAATATTTTCAATCATCGGACATTTGTGCACAAATGCTGATGCAGAGAACTGAATTTTCGACCACTTCACAAAGTATGTAATACTCCCTAATTTCTGCTCCAAATCTCCTAACTTTGTCGCATGATTTTAAGGGCAGAAAATCTGGTTAAACAATACCGGAAACGGAAAGTGGTTGATCAAGTTTCGATTGAGGTGAATCAAGGTGAAATTGTTGGACTATTAGGCCCTAATGGTGCTGGGAAGACGACAACTTTTTATATGGTAGTGGGTCTGATCAAACCGGATGAAGGAAAGGTATATCTGGATGATGCAGACATCACCCGTTTCCCAATGTATAAGCGCGCTAAAAATGGCATCGGTTATTTGCCACAGGAAGCCTCTGTTTTCAGAACTTTAACCGTGGAAGACAACATCTTAGCGGTGCTTGAAATGACCAAAATGAGCAAAAGCGCTCAAAAAGAAAAACTCGAAACCTTGCTCGAAGAGTTCGGATTAAATAAGGTAAGAAAAAATGAAGGTCGCTTGCTTTCGGGTGGTGAACGCCGCAGAACCGAAATTGCAAGAGCATTGGCCGCCGACCCAAAATTTATTTTGTTGGATGAGCCCTTTGCCGGTGTTGACCCCATTGCCGTGGAAGACATACAGATGATTGTGCGCAAACTGGTTGAAAAGAATATTGGGGTGCTGATTACCGACCACAATGTGCATGAAACCTTGTCGATCACCAACCGGGCTTATTTGTTGTTTGAAGGAAAAATCCTCAAAGCCGGTACAGCACAAGAATTGGCTTCTGATGAAATGGTTAGAAAAGTATATCTCGGACAGAATTTCGTACTTCGCTAGGAAGCAGCCGCAATTCGAGTCCCCATTTTCAGATATTCCCAAACGTCCGGAGGCACGCCATTTACTTTCTCTTCGTCGCGCTTTCTTCCTAAACGCACTATGACCGTTTTGGTGGTAGGAATCATGAAAATATACTGCCCCTGTATTCCTCTTGCATAAAAAATTTGTTCATCATTGAATCGTGTCACCCACCAATGATAGGCGTACTGATCGTTGGTCGTTCCTTCCTTTAATTTTAGGGGAGCCAAGGACGTAGTTTCCCTGACAAAATCCGGATTCACAATGGTATCTCCTTCCCAGATACCCTGGTTGAGATACAATTGTCCAATCCGCGCAAAATCCGTTGCATTGCTATTGAAACAGCAAAAGGCCCTTTCCTCTTGGTTCACTGCATCCAAACTCCATAAAGCTGGATGTTCGGCCCCTATCCTACTCCAAAGTTTCTCTGAAGCATATTCGCTCACACTTTTACCGGTAGCTGCTTTGAGCACATATCCCAACAACAGCGTATTTCCACTTTGATAATCAAAAATCTGCATGGGTTTTGAAACCGGTTTGTAATTTTTCACCAGTTTCCGATTGTCTTTTCCATAAAGAGCCTTCGCAGCAAAACCGAAAGGGTTCATGTATTGTTCAACGAAATTGATGCCTGAACTCATGGCAAGCAGATGGCGCAAAGTAATACCTGAGCCTTGATATTCAGGTAAGTATTGATCAATGGGTTCATCCAAACTCTCAATCTCCCCTTCGCGTATGGCAATCCCCAGCAATATCGAAACAATGGATTTAGCCACAGACCACGAATTGGTTTTAGAAGTATCTGAATATCCCGGTGCATAATGATCAAACACCAATTTCCCATCTTGAATCACACAAAAGGAAACGGTTTGATATTTTTGATGCACTTCCTTTTCCTTTTCGGTGAATGCAGCTTGATTGTACTTTTCATCCTTGGGCCATGGCACAGGTGTCCCCGGATGAACGGTCCGATTCGGATGGATGAAATATTCGTCAATCGAAGGCCCCAATCTTCCTTTGAGAATGGTCTGACGCATGACTGAATAAAAATGCGTGTTGCCGGTGAGCAGCAGGAAGCTATGGATCAAGGCCACCCCTAAAATCAAATAGACAAGGTATTTGCGTTTGTTGTTTTTCATCTTACCATCTTTTTCGGTTGATATAATAAAGCCAACCTATGGACAGAAATGCGAAAAATGCAAAGGCGCCAACAAGCAGCTCTATTCTTTTTCCTTCTTCCGTCAGGTTTGGCCCTGTCTTGATGTGGATCATCGCCCAATACATATAATAGACGCTCAGCATGAACATGGGCGTTATGGGCAGAATTGTTTTGATATTCACCAAAATTAAGGCTCCATTGAGGG
>JBIIVF010000231.1:0-11622 GCA_044339595.1 Bacteroidia bacterium | reverse complement strand
TTTTCTGTTTCTACAAAGACAAAAAGAAGACCGATCAACAGATTGATGATGGCCAGGGTAACAGAAATTATTTTCGACTTTCTTTCCATCCTTTTAAATTCATGGCAATATCCGATTACAATTCTCTAAAAACAAAAGAGGCTGCCAAAAATTGACAGCCCCTTCTGTTATAGTTGGTTATTGAGATTACTTGGCAATCATGATTCTGTGAACGGAAGTTTTTCCTTCAAAGGTCACTTTCACCAGATAAGCACCTTCACTCAATTCAGTGGCCGATACATTGTATAAGTCATTGCCTGAGTTTTGAGCATCTGCTACCTTAACGCCTACCAGATTAAACACTTCAACTTCGGCTCTATCCTGACTTCCGGATACAAACACATTGAATTGACCTCTGTTCGGGTTAGGATAAACCACCACGCTTGAATGTACGATTTCAACCTCTTCTTTACCGAGGAGATTTACACTTACATTCTTACAAACTTCTGCCTGGCAACCGGCATTGTCGGTCACGTTCAAGCAAACATTGAATACCTGAACAATAGCATTGTTGTAGAGGTGTTTAGGATCTGCAATGTTACCAAAAGTTCCATCCCCGAAGTTCCAGTCATAAGCTTTCACATTGGTTTTGTTGCTGGAAGTGAAGTTAACCTCTTTGCCACTGGTGTTGAAAGTAAAGTCTGCACTTGGCAACGGATTTACTACTACGTCCATGGTGTATTGGTTACTGCACTGGGCGTTGTTGGCCGTTAATACCACTTTGTAGGTTCCTGCAGCACTGTATTGATGACTTGGGTTGTTGTTGCCGCTGTTGTTTCCATCTCCAAACTGCCAGTTATAACTGCCTGCATTCAATGATTTGTTTACAAACAAGGTTTGATCTCCCTGACAAGTTTTCATCACAGTAAATTCTGCTTTTGGACTGGTATAAACCGAAACATTTCTGGAGGTTTCATTGCGACATCCTTTATTGGTAATCGCAATTAAGCGGATAATGGTGGTACCCGGATTGTCGAGAATCACATTCGGAGTGGTTGTCTTATCAGGACCAGAGAATCCATAGAACCATTCGTAGGATGTGGCACCCACACTATTATTGACAATGCTTACCGGAGTACCCTGACATGCATTAGATGCAGTGAAGGCTGCTACCGGGTTTGGATTAACTACCACAGGTTTGCTGATGCTGCTCACGCAACCAAATTTAGAGGTTACTGAAAGGCCTACATTGTAGGTGCCGGCTGCAGCGTAAGTATGAACCGGAGATAACAAACTGCTGTTGGTTGCATCGCCGAAGGTCCAAGCTGCGGTTGCATCCCCTGTTGAAGTATTGGTAAATACAGTCGTTCCGCCTAAACACACTTCATTGGCGCTAAAATCAGCGGTTGGAACCGGTGCTACAGAAACGGTATTCTGCACGGTTGACTGACATCCGGTGCCTGAAGAAGCGGTTAAGGTTACCACATAGCTACCTTCAGCCGGGAAAGTATGGCTTGGTGCTGACAGTGTGCTGGTGGTACCGTCTCCGAAATTCCAGCTAAAGGTCATCGCACCTGAACTGATGGTTGAGGTATTATTCATTTGCGCTGTGTTGCTTGTACAGATAGGCGTACCGGTAAACGAAGCAACCGGATTCGGATTGATATTTACCACTTTGGTGATGCTGCTGCTACATTTATTGTTGTTGGTAGCAGTAAGGGTTACGTTGTATGCACCCACTGCGCTGTATCCTTTTACCGGATTGGTAAGCGGGCTGCTGGTTCCATCACCAAACTGCCAGTTATACAATGCAGCTCCTACACTTTGATTGGTAAATACCATATTGTTGCCCAAGCACTGATCACTGGTAGTGAAAGCAGCGGTTGGTACGGTAAACACATTCACGGTTTTGGTTGCCACATTTGAACATCCAACGCCATTGATGGCGGTGAGGGTTACATTATAAGCACCGGCTGAAGCATACGTTCTGATTGCATTGGTGGTAGAGGCGGATCCTCCATCTCCAAATAACCAGCTATAAGTATTTCCTGTTCCTGTGCTTGTATTGGTGAAGTTAGCCGCAGTTCCTAAACATACATCGCCAGAGGTGAAGGAAGCCACAGGTACCGCATTTACAGTCACTGATTTACTTACCTGACTCTTACATCCGTTTGAATTGGTAGAAATTAAAGTAGCGGTATAGGTTCCGGCATTTGGATACACATAAGATGGATTTGCAGAAACGCTTGAGCCTCCTTCACCAAATTGCCAGTTGTAGGAGATGGCTCCAGTGCTGTTGTTGGTAAATGAAGTTGCATTTCCGGCACAAACCGTATTGGCAGTAAAATCAGACACCGGCAAAGCGTGCACTGTAACAACCTTGCTGCTCACGGCAACGCAATTGTTGCTGTTGGTAACCGTAAGCGTTACGGTATACGTACCGGCGTTGGTATAAGTATAATTTGGATTAGCGGCAGTTGAAGTGCCTCCATTTCCAAAATTCCACAAGTAGGTTCCTGCACTGCTATGATTCACAAACTGTAAACCGGATCCGGCACATACATCAGAAGTGGTAAAGTCGGATACCGGATTGCTATAAACAGCTACAGTTCTGGTAGCAGAGGCTGCGCAAGCATTGTTGCTCGTTGCAGTCAAGATAACATTATAATTTCCTGCCGAAGCATAGATATGCGTTGGGCTTACACTGGTATTCGTACTTCCGTTACCAAAGTCCCAACTGTAAGTGATCGTACCACTGCTGATTGTACTGTTGTTAGTAAAGGCAGTAGCCGTTCCCTGACAAACATTGGTGGCAGTGAAGTTCACCGTTGGCACCGGATTCACCTGAACGGTTTTACTTATGTTAGAAGAACATCCGTTGCTATTATTGGCCATCAATGTTACGGTATAATTACCGATCGCATTATAGGTATGGGTTGGGCTCATGGTATTGGATCCGTTTCCGTCGCCAAAGGTCCAGGTATAGCTGTTTGCGTTGTTGCTCGTGTTGGTAAAGTTTACTTTCTGGCCTAAACAAGCGTTGCCGGTTGTGAAATTCGCAACGGCACCGGTATGAATGGTAATAGACATGGTCATTGAATCTGAACATCCATTTACGCTGGTAGCTACCAATTTCACATTGTAAACACCGGCAGATGCATAGGTATAAGATGGACTCACCTGTGTGCTGGTAGATCCGTCACCGAAGTACCATAGGTAATTCACGGTTCCGCTGCTGATGGTGCTCTTGTTTGTAAATGTAGCTGAGGTACCGGCACAAACATTGGTTGTAGAGAAATCTGCCTTTGGTTTCGGATAGATATCGACCGTTTTGGTGATGCTGTTTTTACATCCAAAACCTGAAGTTGCCAACAGGCTGATGGTGTAGGTTCCTGCATTGGCGTATTGATATACCGGAGATTTTGTAGCACTGCTGCTTCCATCTCCTAAGTTCCACGCAAAACTAACGGCACCGGTTGTAGTATTGTTGAACACAATATCCTTTGAAACACAACTATTGGAGATTGTAAAGTTAGGCACCGGCAAGGCATGCACGATGGCTGTAGCTGTAGTGCTATCCACGCATCCGTTGTTGTTGGTTGCCACAAGTTTTACGTTGTAATTCCCGGCACTTCCATAAACATGGGTAGGCTCTTTCAACGTGCTTCCGTTGCCGTCACCGAAGTTCCAGGCATAGCTGTGAGCATACAACGATCCATTAAGGAATGAAGTAGTATCCCCCAAACAACGGTCATCGGTTACGATATCTGCATCCGGACGAACTTTAACCGTGTGAGATTTAGAAACGGAAAGTTTACATCCATTCAGGCTTGTTGCGGTTAATTTAACCGTGTATGTTCCGCTGGTAGCATATAAATGATCAGGACTGGTTGCATTGCTGGTGAAGTTATCACCGAAATCCCACAAATACCCGGCAGCGCTGGATGAAGTGTTGGTAAACTTGCTTTGGTCATTATAGCAAACATCCGGTGCATTAAAGTCGAGATTCCCCTTTGGATAAACGGTAATCACTTGAGTTACACTGTCAGAAATACCCCCTGAAAAATCTATTTTGAATTTCACATTAAAGGTTCCGGCAGCAAATTTCTTCGCCGGGTTCTCCATGTTGGAAGTGGTTCCGTCACCGAAATTCCAATTGTAGGCCAGAATTGTCCCACAATTAATTGAAGTCGTGCTCTTGAATCGCAGACTATCTGAAGCACAGTCATAGAAATACACATAAGATGCTTGTGGAACGCGGCTCACGAAAGTAGTTCTTGAAGTGCTGTCTTTACATCCAAGAGAGTTTGTAACCACTAATTTTACGGTTTTCGTTCCATCGGTGGTATAAACGTAGGTAGGTGTTTCCATGCTTGAATTACCACCGGCTTCAAAATTCCAGTCATAATTAGTGATAATACCGAAGCCCGGAGTAGATGAATTTACGAGGGGCACCTTATCACCAAAGCAATGGTAGCTGGTAGAGAAAGATGCTTTTGGCAATGCGCGAACATTTACGATAATGCCCACACCCTCTGCAGTTCCGCAACCGGCACCGCTGATTACGTTGCGACGATAATAAGAAGTAGAAGCAACGCTTCCCGGAGCGTAAGTAAGATTATTGGCACCGGAGATGTCTGTCCAGGTGCTGCCATTTCCAATTTGCCACTGATATGTATAACTTCCATTACCACCTGAAGGAGCTGTAATTTGTGTAAACGTACCCGGATCTCCATTCGGACAAATGTCATAACTGCTGCTGAAATTACCGGCTTTCAATTCATCATACACAGTCATTTTAACCGTGTTGGTCGTTCTGGTGCCGCAACCACTTCCTGCTATATCCTGTCTTCTATAAAAAGTAGTATTGGTTAAACGACCGGGTGAATAATTGGCGTTGGTTGCTCCAATAACCGTCTGCCAGTTGGTATTATCCGAAGAAAACTCCCAGCGATAGGTGAATGATCCATCTCCACCGGAAGGTGCAGTAGACTGCATGATGGCCGTTGGAATCGTATTGTAACAAATGGTTTGATCACTACCGATACTTCCTGCTGCAATAGGGGTGAACGTATTGATTTGAACCGTATTGTTTATTTTCGGACCGCAACCCAAGGAGGTAGACACACGACGTCTGTACCACATGGTATCGGTTAAAGCTGAAGGTTGATAAGCATACGATGTGGCACCCGAGATATCCGTAAAGTTCGTTCCATCTGAGGAAGATTCCCACTGATAGAGGTATGTTCCACCGCTACCTGAAGGATTTACCGCGCTGGTCAGTGCAACCGGAGTAACATTATAACAAATGGTTTGGCTGCTGCCGATAGTACCTGAAATAAGGTCTGAAAGCACCCTTACCTGATCATTCACTGTTGCCACACAACCATTTGAACTGGTCGCAGTGAGCGTCACAAGGTATGGTCCCACACCCGGATAAGCTTGAGTAACTGTATTGCCTGTAGCTGTGTTTCCATTGTTGAAATTCCATTGAATATTGGTGATGGTCCCCTCAGAAACACCTCCGGTAAATTTCATGGTAACCGGCTTCTGATAACAAGTATCACTGAAGCTAAACGACGGTTTTGGATTGTCGGCATTTACGCATAAAGTCAACACTTCATTGTTCGACAAATCGTCGTCATTGGAATAGATACCGGTTACTTTGATGGAATTGGCTCCCACCTTGGTCAAACCTGCTTTATTGGTGAAGGTATAGAGTGCACTATCCCCGGCGGTAATGGTTCCGGTGAAGGTTTCAATTACCGGCGCCCCCCCATTCACCACCATGCTCAACTGGAAGTTGCTCAAACTCACAAATCTTGCGTTTTTCAGTTTAACCGTGATATTTTCCTGACCTCTGTTACAAGCCGTATCGGTCAATCCAACGATGGCAGAAACAATAAGATCACCTTTGATTTCGTCTGCACCCATAGATGGGGTGGTAGCGTTTCTCAAATCACCATCGATATCCGTTAAAATGCCTACCGGCGTTCCACTATTGATCAAATTCGAATTGGTTGGCCTGAGTTCAGCATTGGTTAAATACATTGGATTTACCACTTTTGAATTGGCATCAGAACCAAAATAGAAAGCACCTTCCAATGAGGATATACTGTTTCTGTTACCCAAGTAAAAAACCAAGTTGTTTACACCGGTGAAGTAATTATTATAATTACTGGTAGTAGGTGGAATATTCGTCACGTAAAACGCATAATTCCTAGACTGGAAGATGTTATTGACAAAGCTTGCACTGTCTGCGCTGGTAGCGGCATAGTATACGCCATAAGTACTTGAACCCGTGGTTAAAATTGAATTGTGCTGGAACATCATGCGGCGATTATTATTACTATAGAAGCCGTAATTTCCTGCTGAGGCAAAATCCCAACTGATGAAGTTATTGAAGATCCATGCTGAATCGGAACCATAGCTGGTATTATGGCCTTGCAAAAATATTGGATAAGTCGCTGCCTGATCAAACAATATTTTGTTCCCGCTGATTTCTAGCCCATTGGATGGATTTGAGATGTACATTCCATAATGACCGGTATAGGACGTATTGGTGCGAAGTATATTGTTTCGGATAGCGAACTTCTCGCTATTGATTAGATACATATCCATATAAGCGATGCTATCGAAAGTATTGCTTTCAATCAACCATCCTTTAGAGTACAATGGATTCACAGCATAACCCGGAAAATTAATACCATAAGACCCATAGAGGAAGGTGTTTCCGGAGAAAGTATTGTACTGGTTATTATCCGTGCTGGTGTTAATCAAAGATCCATTGTTAGAGGTAGTAGCATTGGTGAGCCCTCTGAAAACATTGCCTTCAAAGACGTTGTTATCTGAACCCTGGTTTCCGCTACCTGAAATTTGAACCAATGTTCCCCAAGTAGAAGTTCCTCTGGCCTGGAAGGTTAGTTTTCTAAATTTGACATAGTCCGCCAAATTCAACTTAACCACATAGTTATTGATGGTAGCTGTTGAAGCAAAACTCAAGGTAACATCTTCTGCCTTTCCTGTAGCACTTTGGAAGGCAACCATGCTGCTTGAGCCTGCACCCGGAATGGCTTTGATTTCCACTTGTTCGTTATACACGCCGGCGGCTATATTGATATAGACAGGCGCACTTACCCCGCAAGTATTTAAAGCTATTGCTGCCTGAGAAAGACTGGTAAAATTACCGGTTGTACCCAAGGTATAGTTACCTGCATAGGCAGCGCAAATTCTGGAATTAGTTGTGTCATCCGGTGTATATCCGTCTACCACCCCATTCGGAGCGTCAGAGAATGCGATCAGCGTATCCGTCACGCCAGCCGGCAATGAATAAGATTGCACACCACTGAAATCAATGGTATCTCTTTCACCGGTAGCCAAATTACCGCTCCATGCGGCAGATTGGATGCTTCCACCTGCATTTACCTTATATCGAACATTTAGGGAAGTGAGGGTATCACTGCCTTTATTCTCAATGACCACTGATACGGTGTGGGTACCCACAGCGGCGGGTGCAACCGGGTTAATAATGGCCACCACTTTCGCATTGTCTGTAGGAGGCAAATACTCATCCGCTCCGATATCCGGATTAGTTGTACTTCTGGTTTCACCATCAAAATCGGTACCCACGGATGCAATTGGTCTTCCCTTATCATTCAGGTTAAAGGTATATGTATGCAAATTACAACTACCCAAATATTCCGGATCTACCATTAAACTGAATGAATCCGCAAAAACGCCTGCATACAATGGATTTTGCCATGTTAACAAGTCATTAAAGATGGTGTTCACAAATCGGAAGGCATAAGTACCATTAGATCGATAATTGTTATTGTCAATTTTATTCACTGAAGATTGGAACTGTGAATTTGAGCCTGTGCCAATATAGATGGCATAGCCCGGACCATTATTCACAAAGGAGTTATTTACGATATTATTGTTCGCATAGCTCGGTTGACCGGGTGCATAATAATACAATCCGGTTCCTGTAGTTGAATTTTGGGTGTTGATCGCGACACTGTTGTGTGCGATGTCGTTATAATTTGAATTGTATGCATAAATACCATAGGCCAAATTAGAAGTAGACGGATTACCTACATTGAGCATATTGTTGGCAATGACACAAGGCATACCGCTGACTCCAATATTTTGATATGCATAAATACCATACCCCCCGTTCTGATTGCAGGTTGTATTGCCTGTGATTCTCACAATATTGTTTAAGTAACTATAGATTGCATATGGGTTGGTTACCACCCCGTTGCCCAGATTATTGATGGTATTTCCTGATATCTCCAATGAATCATGATAGAAGTACATGTAAATACCATATGCATATACATTGTTCACTGTATTGTTGCGAATCCTAATGTTGGTTGCACGCGTAATGTTGTCGCCATAAGAGGCGATTCCATAATAACCTCCGTTGATGGTATTACCGGAAATGGTTACATTATCCACATTGTTTCCGGCAACCGGTGTAGAAGCGCCATTGGTCATCATGATGCCTGACTGGTTGGTAAAGGCGGTTACCTGAGCCGGAACGGAAATATGACAACCGCTGATGGTTACACTGTCATTGGCTTGAGTGCCCAATGCAGCCATTCTGATGCCCACAGCGTGTGATGTTCCGTAATTTTGAATGCCCAAATTCTTGATGGTCACATATTTGGTCCCTATCAAATTAATGGTAGAATTGGCCGAAGCGGATGTTCCGTCGAAACGCAAAATGCGATTCGCTGGATTCACCCCGTCAATCGTCACCGTATTGGTGGCTGAAGCTCCATTTACGATTCCGGCAAGTTCAAATCGTTCGTTGTACGTACCTGGAGCAACTGTAAAGTTCACGGCTCCTGAGATTCCGCAACTCATCAAAGCCTGGGCTACATCACTGAAGTTCTTAAAATTAGTGCTGCCTGTACCCGTTGGGTTTATGGTGTATGAGCCGCTCAAGTTGCTACAAAAGAATTGAATGGCACTGGTGTCATTCGATTTATCTGCATCAGAAGACGCATTTACATCGGCTGTAAAACCACGCATTCTATTCACTCCGATATTAAAGCTGGCCTGATTTGCACCAGTAAACAATACATGTAAAGTATCACAAGGGCCCAGGTTCAGACCTGTAAGGGTTTGTTTTTTAAATGTGCCGTTCAAATCATAACCAACGTCTAAGGTTGTTATGGTTGAAGAACCAACGTTTCTTACGACTACTTTTACATCATAGTTGGCAGAGTTAATTACAGGGTTTACCGGTTCAATGATGGTAGAAGCCAAAGCGTCATTATTGAAGATTGACATTTCGTGCATACCGACAAATGGAGCGGCGGCATTTCTGGCAGTTCCAAAATAATCTGTCGTGATTAAGCTGATAGTATCGCCTTTAGTGAAGCATTTGTCTGTGATTCTCAAATCCATATCACCAACAAATGATGGAATGCGGTGTCTTGAATTTGCACCACCGGCAGCTCCGTTCTGATAAGTAGTAGTTGTATAGTTGTTCAGATTATACATTAAAAAGCTACCTCTTGGGTTGTGATAATTGTTGAAATCAACCAAGTTACCCGAATTGGTATTGCTGTAAAATGCATAACTTGATGCAGTTGCAGAAGGATCGGTTACCGCGAAGTTGTTGTTGCGGACATTCAGGAAGGTTGATGACAAACCATAAAAAGCATAGCAGGTTCCGGCTCCACCGGTAATGTTTACGGAATTATGCCAGATATCCCAATAATCACTGGAAGTCAGATACATACCATAAGCGGTTGTTCTGAAACCTCCACCAATGGAGTTATTAGCCACCAACCCGCGTATGGTAGATATTCCATCACAACTGCTGAGATAAATGCCATATGAACCACAATTAATCAGGCGGTTATTAGTAATGTATGGTGCAGGTTTATTATTGAACGAACCCACACTGGATAGGAATATTCCATAACCTGATGTGGTTCTTACATCATTGTCTATAAAGTTATTGTGTATGCCAAGATCGGTCAGGGTTTGGCCATATATTCCATAAATATATGGTTTGTGAATACGGTTATTCAATATTCTGATACCTTCTGAATAAGGTGAGGTAACCCCATAAACTGTGATACCAAAATATCCATACCTGACAACATTTGAATCAAGTACAATATTCTGATTAAAGCTGCCGGTAAAATACGAATTATCGCTTCCGTTGATGACCACCGGAATGAAGTTGGTGCTGGTTGACAACACAGAATCAACAGAAATTATACAATTGGCTATTCTGATGTTTTTCGATTGATTAAACACATGAACACCCCATCCGAAAAGAGCACTTCGGTTGTTAATGGTTAAATCTCTCACTGTAACCCATTCTGCTCTATTCAAACGAACAATATGTCTACTATTGGTTAGAATAGTGGAATCAGTTAAAACAACGTCTGCTGCGTTTCCGGTGGCACTTCTGATGGTTAAAGTATTGGTTTGCGTTGCGCCTAAATTACCAATCTCCCACTGTCCGTTGTAGGTTCCCGGAGCGATGTTCAACACCGTTGGCCCTGCAATTCCTGCGCATCTTATGGCATTTAGAGCATCATTCAAAGTAGCAAAATCAGGGGATGAACCGGCTACTGAATAAGAACCACTCAAGCCCCTTCCCAAGTTATAATCGAGTCGGTTGTTTGAAGGTTGGTTATCTGCATTGGTTCCATTGATGGTGCTTGTCCAAACACTAAACGGTCCGCACTGATTGATGTTAACACTGGTACTGAAAGTAACAACGGCTGAATCGCAATTGGCGAGTGGGGTGCTGAAGTTGAATGTTTGATTCACAATTGAACCACCATTCCATTGGAAAGAAGCATCCACGCTTGATACCGCAGTCGCTCCAAAATTCTTGATCAACAAACTCACCGTTTGAACGCCACCAAGCGTCGGTTGGGTTGGGTTAATCAGTTTGGCAATGGCAATATCATAACTCCATCCACCCGGCTCATGCGCTCCTATTTCAGGGGCAGTTCTATTTCTTGGATTTCCGTCTCTATCTGTGGTTACCATTGACAAAGGAGTACCCAATCTCGGCATTTTACAAGCATCGGTTACACGCAAGTCTAAATCACCCGCAAATGTTGGGGCGTAATTTCTGGAATTGTCTCCGCCTGCGTTCGAAGCCCTGTAAGTAGTTGAATTATAATTTGATCCTCTAAACAAAAGGTTTGTTCCATTTGGATTCCAGTAATTGTTAAAGTCTACTGCATGGCCATTGTCAGTGGTCAGATACATGGCATACCCAGCATTGGTTGCAGATGGATCTAAAACAAAATGATTGTTTTTAATACTCCAGAAACTGCTGGATGTTGTGAACAAACCATAGGTTGTACCGGTTCCGCCCTTCATGAATACAGAGTTGCTGTAACATGCGATATAATTTGAACTGGTTGAATAGATACCATACGTGGTGGAGCTTCTAAAACCTCCACCAATCATGTTATTGATGATTCTGTTTGAATCTGTAGATAACCCGCTGCTGCTGCTCATGTAAATGCAATATAAGCCGGAATGATAAATTTTATTGCCGATGATACGAGCTGCAGGTTTGCCATCATAGGATCCGACAGACTGAAAGGATATACCATATCCCGAAGTGGTTGGATTGGGGAAACGGTTCAAAAT
>JBIIVF010000156.1:0-5425 GCA_044339595.1 Bacteroidia bacterium | reverse complement strand
CGGATATCGGAGGGTATTTTTTTTCTTCACTTATACAAAGATAGGATATTAACATCAATTGAATGTTAATTGACGCAGATGTGGGTTTTTCCTAAGGAAGAAAGGATTATTTTTTATGTATTTTGTGGCCCATATCACAAATAAGAAAGCAACTTTTGGGTATACTCATCTCCCGGTTCTTGTATGAGCTTTTCTGTAGTTTGAAGGGTGGATATGCTTCCACGATTGAGCACCATCACCCGATCGCAGAAATAAGTGACTACATGCAGGTCGTGAGAAATAAAAAGATAGGTCAGGCCAAAGCGCTGTTGCAGATCTTTGAGCAAATTGAGGATTTGCGCCTGAACGGATACATCCAGGGCAGAAACGCTTTCATCACAGATAATCACCGAGGGTTCAACACTCAAGGCACGGGCTATGCACAGTCTCTGTCTTTGTCCGCCGCTGAACTGATGCGGATAATGGTCCCAATGATCAGCAGATAAACCTACCGCTTCGAGCAGGGCAATGGCTTTAGATTTTCTTTCCGCAGCGTTGCCATACAAACCATGAACTTTCATGGGTTCAGTCAGGGTTTCTCCGGCGGTAATGCGTGGATTTAAAGAGGAATAAGGATCTTGAAATACCATTTGAACCTGCCTGCGGTAACGTTTTCCAAGGTCAACAATGCTTTTCCCCTCAAAAAGCATTTGACCTGCGTCGGGAAGATGCAGTTTAACCAGAATTTTGGCCAGGGTGCTTTTCCCGCAGCCGGATTCACCCACGATGCCGAGTGATTCACCCTTATTAACTTCAAATTGGATGTGGTTCAACACAGGTTTTCCTGAGAAAGACTTGTTTATGTCTTCTACTTGCATGATTCTTTCATCCATTCTCTTGATTTCCGGCCAATTAGAAGGGATAAAATCCGGTTGATTCAATATTTTTTCAAGGGTTGGTAAAAAATGTCCTCTTTGGCTAAAGGATGGTTTGATGGCCATCAATGCCTGTGTGTAGGGATGCCTGGGATGTTGCATGATATGGGCCGTTGCGCCTTGTTCAACCACTTCTCCGGCATACATCACGGTTAATTGATCGGTAAGATTTTTAACCACCTGTAAATCATGACTGATAAAGACCAAAGCCATTTTTTCTGATTGACAGATTTCTTTGATCAGCTGTAAAACCTCATGTTGCACGGAAGCATCGAGCGCCGTGGTGGGTTCATCGGCAATCATCAGTTTCGGTTGATTGGCGATGGCCATGGCAATCATGATGCGTTGACGCTGTCCGCCGCTGATTTGGTGGGGATAGCTATGGTAAATGCGCAACGGATCCGGCAGCTTTACTTTTTCTAACAATTCGATGATGTGTTCCCGGTTTGCATCGATCATGGCTTCTGCTACCTGTTTGCCGCAAGTCATCAGCGGATTGAGGGCAGTCATGGGTTCCTGAAAAATATAGCTGATTTGTTTTCCCCTGATGGATTGAAGCTGATCGGTTTTGAGTAAGTCGATGTCCTCACCGTTTTCTGTTTTAAAAAGAATTTCCCCTTCCGGATAAAGCGCTTGAGGCACTAGCTTGCATACTGAGAGCATACTGACCGATTTACCACTGCCCGATTCTCCGACAATGCCATGCATTTCGCCGGCTTTGAGGGAGAGATTGAAATTTTTTACGACCGATTTTTGTCCCCCTTCAACCGGAAAGGCAATATGAAGATTCCGGATGTCGAGCAAAAAATCGCTCATCGGATGCGGTCAATCGAACGGATCAATTCATCATCCTTTTTTACACCGCGATAGGCAAGGAAGTTGAGTACAAATAGACTCAAGGGCACGAAAGCCCAGGGCGTGAAGGAAGAAGTTGATTTTTCACCTACAAAAGGATAATCCATTCCAAGGCTATACCGGTACATGCTAAACAAGATCACCGCCATAAAAAGAAAATTGACTAAGCTTAAAATCATTTGCCATTTTCTCATTTTGAACAAGAATACGCATATCAGGGCCACCAAACCGGTCATCAATATGGTAGAAGAAAGCAAGGTATTGGCAGCTTCACTCATTTGTCCGTTTTCGGTGAGCAGGGTTCTGCTAAAACCGGTCTCGGTTAATCCGGTTTTGTGATCGGTGGTATAACCGCTGATTTTAAAGAAGGTGGGGTTGGTCCACAACAAAATAAACGAAATTAAAAAAACGGCGGCGAAATAGATGGTCTGTTTCCGTTGAATCATGTTGCAAAATTATGCATTTCAACAAATGAATATCCTTATGATTACCTAATAAATGTGAAACCTTCAAATTTTACCAATTGCCCGCTGCAACTTTTAATTTAAATGACTGACATCGCGGTTTAAATAAGTTTTCAGGGCTTTGCCCAATCATCCTAAAACAATGAAAATAATTACGTTAGCCCCACTAACTCTTTTTTTGCTTGATCAAAAAAAGTCAGCAAAAAAAATAAAGGCTTCATTTCTCTTTTCTATCCGCTACGGCCATGCAGGCGATTGCCACGATGGGAGCCACTTTTTATATTTATTTGGGTCACCGAAGTTTGGTAGGCAATCGATATAAAGAAAAGGACAAGTAGCTCGGTCGGCGTTCGCCCATCGCTTTCTTATCTGCTCAATAGGATAATATGTTTCCACGTCTGCATAACCGAGCGGATCACGAAAAGACAAATAAGGCCATTTTCCACCCGCAGGCCAGATGCCGTAATGATTCACAGAATTAATTCTATATCAGAAATATTCAATGAAGCATTGAGTTTTTATCAACCAGCGATTCTGCAGATACAAAAACGGAAAATCAATTTTCATTAAGTCTGTTGAATTCATTTCACGCCTTCATATGATTCATTGGTTTCTTTGAAGGATATCCGATATTTTCGCTCCGGATGGAAAATCAATGGATAGAAATTTCGGCAAAGGAACTTAACCTATCGTTTGCACAGGTAAAAACTGTGTTCGGACTGCTTTCTGATGGGAATACGATTCCATTTATTGCACGATACCGAAAAGAGAAAACCGGTGGTTTGGATGAAGTCATGGTGATGAAATTGGAGGATTTGCTGCATCGTTACGAAAATATCCACAAAAAGAAGAAGAAATTGCTGGCCGCCATCGAAGCCAACGGAACCTTAACCACCGCCCTTCGAGATCATATTGGAAAAATATGGGATGAAACTGAATTGGATGATCTTTATCTGCCCTATAAACGCGAGAAAAAGACCCGTGCGGATGTGGCCATTGCGGCTGGTTTGAAACCCCTGGCGGAAATTATTTTAAAACAACGGGAGTATGATATTTACCATCGGGCCAATGATTTTGTGAAAGGTGAAATTCGTAATGCTGCTGATGCTTTGCAAGGGGCAAGAGACATCATAGCAGAGCGGATTCACCTGGATGTACAGACTCGAAACATCATTCGTGAACTGTTTTTAAAGGAAGCCGTTATTTACAGCAAAGTAAAAAAGGGCAAAACAGAAGCAGCACAAAAGTACAAAGACTATCATGCCTTTCACGAAGCTTCAGGACGGATGTCTGCCCATCGGTTTCTGGCCTTGATGCGGGGGGAAAAGGAAGGGATGTTGAAGGTACATATTACCCCTGAAAGTGAAAAGGTGCTCTACTTGATGGAAAAGCGGCACATAGAAAAATATAATTCCTGCGGACAACAAATCAAATTGGCCGTTGCGGATGCATGGGATCGATTGTTACAACCTTCGATGGAAACAGAATTGAAGCAGGTTTTAAAAGCAAAGGCAGATGAAGAATCCATTCATGTTTTCGCCTTGAATCTCAAGCAATTGTTGTTGGGAGCGCCCTTAGGGCATAAGCGTGTTTTGGCGATTGATCCGGGTATCAGAACAGGTTGTAAAGTGGCCATGCTGGATGAACAAGGCAAGTTGTTAAAAACCGGTGTGGTGTTTCCACAACAACAAACATCCTCGGCAGAAGCAGAAATGTTGAATTGGCATCAAAAATATGCCATTGAAGCCATCGCGGTAGGCAATGGAACGGCCGGACGAGAAACAGAACAATGGCTTCGAAAACTGAAATGGCCGCAGCCTGCGCCGGAAATATTTTCAGTGAATGAAGATGGTGCGTCTATTTATTCTGCCTCAGAAATTGCCCGTCGTGAGTTCCCGGATTTGGATTTATCCTACCGGGGAGCCGTGAGTATTGGCAGAAGGTTGATGGATCCCTTGTCAGAACTGGTAAAAATCGACCCGAAGTCGATTGGTGTTGGTCAATATCAGCACGATGTGAACCAAAACAGGTTGAAAGAACAGTTAGACCGAACCATCCTCTCTTGTGTCAATTTTGTTGGGGTGAACCTCAATACCGCTAGTGAAGATTTATTGCGGCATGTTTCCGGTTTGGGACCTGTCTTGGCGGCCAATATTGTGCAATTTCGAAATGAAAATGGAAAATTTAAGTTACGGGAGGATTTAATGAAGGTCCCGAGAATGGGAGGGAAGAGTTTCGAACAATCTGCCGGATTTTTGCGCATACCGGATTCACCCAATCCATTGGATCGAACTGCAGTGCATCCTGAACGGTATGCCCTGGTAAAAAAGATGGCACAATCAATGGGTACTGACCTTGAAAATTTGTTGGCCCAAAGAAATTTGATAGAGAACATTGGCCCGGATAATTATGTTTCAGAAGAATGTGGACGCAGCACCATCGAAGAAATTTTGGAAGAATTGGCCAAACCGGCCAGAGACCCCAGAAAGACCATGCAATCTTTTTCCTTCGATGATCGAATCAAATCACCATCAGATTTGGTGGTTGGGATGCGCATCCCCGGTCTGGTGACCAATCTTACCAATTTTGGAGCTTTTGTCGATATTGGCGTAAAGCAAGATGGATTAATTCATGTGTCTCAGATTACCGATCGGTTCATTCAATCGCCTGCGGAAGTCTTAAGCATCGGGCAGCAGGTATGGGTGCGAATTTCAGAAGTTGATTTGTTGAGAAAAAGGATAGGATTAAGTATGAAGGAGGTTTGAAGGGGCTGTGCGAACCTATAGAGACAGGCTGTCGGTCTGTGAGCAAGAATAGAAAGCCATTGGATGCAAGCCATTTGAAAACTGCTCAAGGTTCAATGAGTGCTCGTTTTAATATAATTAGAAGTTGCTTGACTTGTATGTTTGGGGTGATCAGCAGTAGTTCTTCTAGACGTTACGTTTTTTATCCCGCTGATATTTGCGGATGTCTAAGCAACCCGCCTTCGCATGCATCTTGTAAGTGGGCATGTTGAAAAGCCTACGGCTGAGGTAGTTTTATTTTAACTTTTATCAATATAAAAACCCGAAAAGCCATAAGGGTATGCTGTTTTGAAACCCAATTTCAATGCCGTCATTACAATAAAAGCATTTTCTACATGCGCAATTTGTTTCTTGGTTTTATTTTTTTCGCCAATTTCAAATAGCTACG
>JBIIVF010000154.1:0-5466 GCA_044339595.1 Bacteroidia bacterium | reverse complement strand
AGTAACTGCAAATGGCTGGCAATGGAGAAATATACTCAATCCGGAAACCCTGGGCAGGGCAACCGCTATTGGTTCCATTTCAGAAATGTTACATCAGCGGAAGAGATGGCTCATTGGGGCGCGTGACCTGCCGCTGAATTGGAAAGGAATGATTGTTTTATACGGATTATTCCTGCCGGCAATACTCATCTTAGCCTGGTATCATCCAATAAGTGCCTTGGTTGTTTGGGGGATGAAATCGACCATTCAGATGCGATACATAAGAAAGCTTTGTGCATTGGGTGGAATTCCGCGCTTCTCCTTTTTATCATTATGTCTTTACGAAGGATATTCGGTATTCAATACGCTCATCACCGGTATTTTTTATTTTCTGCCCATCCAAACCAAATGGAAAAGGAGGGTTTACAGCCAACAGGATTTGATTTGAAACCCACTATCGTATGACCAAAGTCATATTGATTTTCATAGCCAAGGCTACAATATTTGTAAGATGATCGTTTATAATACCTTAGAGGCCATTCGACTTCGACCCAGATTCAAGTACGTTGTGCATAATTCGGCCGATGAGTCCTTGAAAATGCTGCGCAAACATTTCGATGAATCCGAATACAAATTCAAAGGGCAATTTGTGGACGAATACATCAGCATTTTTGTAAATCCTGCGGATGATCATTTTTGGTCCCCCACGGTATCACTCACCATTTTGCAGCACATCAAAGGCTCCGTGATCAAAGGAATGTTCGGTCCGAAACCCAATGTCTGGACCTTATTTGCTTTGCTGAGATTGACCATGTTATCCGGCTCATTTTTTCTGACCATCATTGGTTTGGCACAGTTATTTTTAGAGAAAGAGCCTTTGGCATTGTATGGGTTAATACCAGTGCTATTGTTGGCCATCGTGGTTTGGATAGCCGGTAGAATCGGACGTGAACGCGGCAAAGAACAAATGGCACTGCTCAAAAATTACGTTTTCAATGCCTTGAAAGAATTGGATGAAAACGTAGAGGAAACATCCCGGAAACAATGATCGGCTGCTGAGAAAAATTCTTTTCTTACTTTCGTTGCATGCATCCCATCTTATTTGAATTCGATACCCCCAATTGGCTTCGCGGCATATTCCCGGCGCATGTGGCCATCTATAGCTATGGATTTTTTATCGCCGTCGGAATTCTGGCTTCTTTCTTCTTTATGTTGCCCCGTTTAAAAAAATATGGTTTGAATGCAGATAGCTTATCAAATCTATATTTATGGAGCATTGCTGCTGCTTTTATCGGCGGCAAAATTTTCTTTTATCTTGAAAATCCGGTTAAATATTTCGGAGATCCTTCGCTCATTCTCAAATCATTGGGTGGTGGATTCGTGTTCTATGGATCGTTGATATTTGTGGTTCCCACCTTGTATTGGCAATTGCGAAAAATGAAAGTGCCCGTGTGGCCCTTTTTTGATGTTTTGGCCTTTGGTGGTCCTATATTACATGGCATCGGTCGTTTGGGTTGTTTCATGGCCGGATGTTGCCATGGAAAGGTATGTCACAATGCCTTGGGGGTTACCTATACCCATGCCAAGAGTGCTGCAGACCCACTGAATGTTCCGCTGTATCCAACTCAATTGTTTGATGTTGGGGTCAATCTCATCATTTTGGCTGTGCTGTTCATCATGATTAAAAGACAGAAATTCCATGGTCAATTGTTTTTGATGTACATCATGATGTATGGGGTGGGCAGAACCCTGGTCGAGGAATTCAGGGGGGATGAAACACGCGGTTTTATTTTAAATGGATTTTTGAGCCACAGTCAGGCCATTGCCGCCGGTTTGATCATCATTTCTTTGGTTCTTTGGAGGAAATTGAGCAAATCTGAAGCGATGGAAAGATGAGATGTTAGGAGACATCAAAAAGAATCCACCGGAATCTTCAACGCATCTTTAACCAAAGTAATATCGAATTTTTCCGATTCAAAGATTTCACCATCGGCATGTGCAGGGATGGCTTTTCCATTGGTTGAAATAATACAGACAGCCGTGGTTTGATGGTGTTTCACAAATTCCAGATGGAGGTGTTTCCCGTTTTGCACCACCGGAATATAAAAAAGTCGTTTCAGGGGTGGGATTTCTCCAATTTCAACCACATCCAGCAATCCATCATCGGGCACAGCTCGAGGGGCAATCATAAATCCGCCACCGTAACAATTTCCATTGGCCACGGCTACCATGAATGCTTTTCGGGAGGAACCTTCAGACGAATTTTTGAAACTGAATTCTTTATAAAATAGCACATTTTTAAGGATGGCCAGATAATATTTCAAGGTGCTGGGAAGCAGTCGATTAGCGTTGGTGTGGGTTTCGCGGGCCACACTGCCATCAAAGCCAATTCCGATGCCATTTAAAAACCAATGGTCGTTGCACAATCCCAAATCGGTATGTCTGAAGTGTTGGCTTTGGGTGAGATGAAAGAGCTTTTCCGGTGGCAATTTTCCATATACCTGCCGACTAAAATCATTGCCACTTCCGGCCGGTAAAATCAAAAAGGGAGTGTTCTTTAAATAAGCATTTAGACCGTTGATCACATCGTTGGCCGTGCCATCCCCACCGCAACTGACCACCATGGTTGGATTTGTTTTTTCATAGGCTTCCCGCATCCCGGCATAATCCTGCGGACACCGGGTCAAATAAACAGTATGATCTAACTGCACTTTTACAGCCCACAGTTTAAATTTATTCAGTACAAGTCCGGCCCGTTTCCCTCCCGATGCCGGATTACAAATGATCAGAATCATTGGGCAAAGGAAATTAATTTGTCGGTTTATGCAACATTTTGGTAAAATGCGCAACATATCTGGAGTACCGCCCGATACGACTCAAATCATTACGGTGAATAATTTTGGTCGCTATTGGGTTCAGTTAAGCACGCCTTGTGGAACCGCTACTGACACCATCGAAATTCGCGATATGTTATCGATTCAAGCTTTGGAATCCGATGAATTTAAAGTTTATCCAAACCCAACCCGCGGCACCTTGAACATTCAAACCAAGGGAAGGTCCATTGATCATTTAGACGTATTGGATTATTTGGGAAGAAGTTGTTGGCAAAGTCACCATCCCCTTCAAACGGACGATGTATATAAATTGGAATTAATAGACGTTCCTGCGGGTTTGTATTTTATCAGCATTGAATTTAAAGGCGGACAAAAAGTGACTTTACCGATTTCTGTGATCAAATAGCGCATCTTTTTTCATGAATTTCTGACGAGGGTCGGCAGAAATTGTGATTTTTTGTTTTCATTTGAAGGCGGTTAACCAATCCTCATGGATCCAAAAAATTTTATGTCTTTTTCATTGACCAATATTCTGCATGGCCTTTTTGGCATTGTGGTACTTGTTATTTTGGCAGCCCTCATGAGCGGAAATCGCAAGCGGATTCCCTGGCGTTTGGTTGTCACCGGTATACTCATACAGATTGTATTTGCAGTTTTGGTCTTTAAAGTTCCGTTTATTCGGCAGATATTCGAATGGATGGCATCCTTTTTCATCGCCGTGCTGCGGTTCTCAGATGCCGGCGCGTCCTTTGTTTTAGGGTCATGGCCGGATGTGACGCAAGTGAGCAACGGTATATCGGGACAAGTATTTAATGTGGGATACATCTTTGCATTCAAGGTTTTACCTACCGTCATCTTTTTCTCTGCATTAACATCGCTTTTATATTACCTCCACATTTTACAACGCATTGTTTTTGTGATAGCATGGGTGATGAAACGAACCATGCGTTTGTCGGGTGCGGAGAGTTTAGCTGCGGCTGCAAACATTTTTATCGGTCAAACCGAGGCGCCATTGGTTATCAAGCCCTATATCGCCGGAATGACCAAGAGTGAAATTTTGTGTTTAATGACCGGTGGGATGGCTACCATAGCGGGAGGCGTATTAGCTGCCTTTATCGGTTTTCTGGGGGGCAGTGATCCGGTACAGCAGCAATTATTTGCCACGCACTTATTAACTGCCTCCATCATGAGCGCGCCGGCTGCAGTGGTCATGGCAAAAATCTTATTGCCGGAGACGGAAGAAATCAATGAAAACATGGAATTCTCCCGAGAAAAACTGGGAAGCAATGTATTAGAAGCCGTGGCCAATGGTACCACCGATGGACTTAAACTCGCCGTGAATGTAGGCGCGATGTTATTGGTATTCACTGCCTTTATGGCCATGTTTAATTATATTATGTCAGATTTGATTGGCGGTCCAACAGGGCTCAATAATTGGGTGAAAGAAAATACCGGAGGAAGATATACCCAATTGAATTTACAGGTAATACTCGGTTATATCTTTTCGCCGATTAGCTGGGTGATTGGTGTTCCCAAAGAAGATATGCTGATTGTTGGGCAGTTGCTTGGAGAAAAGACCATCCTCAATGAATTTTTTGCTTACACCAGTATGGCCAACTTGAAAAACAGTGGGGTACTCACCAATCCACATTCTATTGTGATTGTAACGTATGCATTGTGTGGATTTTCAAATTTTGCTTCCATCGGAATTCAAATTGGAGGAATAAGTTCTTTGGCACCCAATCAAAAAGGAGTACTTTCGAAACTTGGAATTAAAGCGTTAATTGCTGGGACCTTGGCATGTTTGCTCACCGCAAGCATAGCCGGAATGTTTTTCTAATCATGAACAGAGCATTTTTATATGGAGACGGTTTCTTTGAAACTATTTACGTGAACAAGGGTGAAATACCTTTGTTCGACTGGCATTGGAAAAGGGCTCGCAAAACTGCATTAAGTCTTGAAATGAATTGGCCTGATAAATTAACCGAAGAAGTGTTAAAGTCAGAAATTTTGTCTTCCTGTGGTGAAGGAATTCATAGAGCACGTGTTACCTTTTATCGCAATGGAGGGGGATACTATATCCCCGAGACCAATGAAATGACACATCATATTTGGTCTGTTGGATATGAATTGCCCGCATTTGCAAGTGGTATCGAAAGATTGATGAAGGCCAAAACTACAGAAGACCTGAACCGCATCTGTGTAGATTTGCCCAAAGCAAAGGCAGTTTATTATGAACTGCATAAAAAGAATTCAGATCGTTTTTCTGCGCTTAAAGGCATTTCTTCACAATTTTATGTGATGGCCGGTGTTTTTGCCAAGGGAAAGGGGGTTGATGATGTGGTTTTGTTTAATCATGCATTAAAAGTTTCTGAACTCTTATTGGGTAACATCATCGTGGTTAAAAACAATCAGTGGTACACGCCCGATGTCGATCAGGGTGGCGTAGATGGCGTTATGCGCGCCTGGTTACTCGATCGATTTAAAAATATTACTTTAACGCCGCTAAATAAATCCCATCTAGAGAATGCGGATCTTTTATTGGGCTGTAATGCCTTAAGAGGCTTATACAGGCTTGAAATGTGATGACGTTAGATTCTGGAACTAAACTGAGTGTAAATGTAAACAAAGTAGCTACGTTGCGGAATGCTAG
>JBIIVF010000155.1:0-5466 GCA_044339595.1 Bacteroidia bacterium | reverse complement strand
CTGCAATGTCAGCAATCAAGGCATCATCGGTTGAAAACAATATAGGCATATCACCGCTACCGGCAATGGTGCGCATGGCGCCGTTGTATCGACTGCTCAAGGTGACGGAAAAATATCGATGTTCGACTGTTGCGAGCAAGGCAACCTGATGTTTGGCCAAATAGGGCAGATTGTCGCCTTTGTTAACCGTTCCCCAACCTTCGAATTCACTTTTGAATGAACTCAAAAATTGACCATCAGTATAGGTATAAACCAAGGTTAATGGTAAATGGAATTTTTTCTTCTTTCCGGATAACGGATCGTAGGTGCCTTGTCCTTCAAATCCCAACACCCTGGCATTTCCACCGTTAAACAGGAGCCCGGAGCCGGCCCCTCCTGCTGCGGCGAGATCGCTTCCCAATAAATTGGCGTAATCAGATAAAAAGAAGGCAAAACGACCTTCGGTGTGCAATCGGTAGAAGCGCGCCCCCAATTCATAATTCATGCTCGATTCAGGTTTTGATTCTTCATTGCTTCCTCCAGGTGCAAAACCTTTGTGTATGCCCGCAAATGAGCTCCAAATACGGTTAATTTTATAGTCGGCCGATATTCCGGGAATCCAGGCATCAAAGCGATTTTCGGTAGATTTGAGGTCTTTCCCGGTGCGGTTTACATCGGATTTTCCGTAGTCATCAGAAGAAAGTTGAACGTTTTCATAACGCAATCCGGGTGTTAATGTGAAATTTCCAATCGCCAATTTATATAAAACAAAGCTGCTCAATGCACGTGCATTTTCGAGTCGATTACTTTCTGTTCCGGGGATGCCTGCCGTGGTCATTAGCATGGCGCCATTTTTCATGGCATATTTGTCGGTATATTGAAAACGATCCATCCCATCTTCATGTGCCCGAACACCCCACTGTGCATGATGCTTTATGCTACCCAGGTCTTTGTTCCAGGTGAGTAAGGTTTGAATACCTCTGGTTGCATATGATCGGTTGTTTGCTTTTACTTCCAAAGCGCAGTTATTGAAGGAGGTTCCACCGGTGATAATTTGATAGGCATCGGAATATTGTGCGGGATTTTGGGCCAAAGATGCAATGGAAATGGCGGTTCCGCTGCTGTCTTTGATGCGATCAAGTTTATACCAGTTTCTTTTAAATTGAGTTTGATAGAGAGTGGTGCTTAAGTTTAAAGCTTTACTGATTTTTATATAGTGATTGAGCACCATTTGCTGCTGAGCGGTCACCATTTGGTCTTTGGCTGTACCGGCGTATCGTCGGTAAGGATCTGTTTCAAAATCTGTTTGTGTAAGCCCCATATAAGTTTCATGCGAAGTTTCATCGGCACTGGAATATTTGAATTGAAAGGATTGCTGCACTTTTGCCTTGGCTTTGCTGCTCCATCGCACTTTGATGAGATAATCTGTTTTGTTGAAACCGGTATTGCCGCCGCCATCAAGATTTTTAAAGCCATCGGCACTGTATTGATATGTTTCTGCCAGGTAACCCCATTGTCCACTTGTAGTGCCTGTATAAGCATGGATGTTCTTAGCGCCGAAACTTCCACCCGTTACATGCAATCTGGCCTTGAGTTGCGAAGGGATGGTGGTGGAAATAAGGTTGATGGCTCCGCCGGTAGTAAACGGACCATATTGAATTTGACTGCTTCCTTTGCTGATTTCAACTGCTTGCATTCTTCCGATGGTTGGAAAGTAGTAGGCCGCCGGGGCAGAATAAGGTGCCGGGGAAATCAATACACCATCTTCCATGATGGTAATTTTGGCGGTCCTTTCACTGCCGGTGCCACGGATGCCGATATTGGGCCTCAAACCGAATCCGTCTTCTTCCTGCAAGTTTACCCCCGGTACAGCCCGCAAGGTTCGGTTTATATCGCTGTAAGAAAATTTGGCAATCTCTTTAGGCGATAAATACACAGCCGATCCGGGCATGCTTTTTAAACCTGCCAGGCCACCGGTGATGGAGGATGCATTCACCACGGCCTCTGGCAAATCGGTAACGATTTCTTCAAGTTTAAGTACAACCGGATCGATGGTGGGTTTATTAACGGTGAATTTATCGGATTTATATCCTACACAACCGGCCACCAGCACGCAAGTTTCGATGTTCATGCATGGGATACTGAAATATCCTCCACGATCGGTAACAATGCCGGAGTGCCCATCTTCTATATACACCACTGCGTATGGTATTCCAACTGAAGTGTCTTTTTCGGTTACCCTTCCTTGAATCTTCATTTGGGCAAAAGCAGGATGCATGGTGCCAACAATCAGTATGATCAGTAAGAATGTAATCAACCTCATTTTGTTTTTAATTGGATTAATTCTAAATAATGGGGCGAAATTGTCTTTTGCCTTCGAATTATCCAAACGAAATCAAGAAAAAATCGGGAAAATGATAAATATCAGTATTGTTCTTCTTTGTTGGGAAAATCAATTGATTTGACGTCCTTAATAAAATGCTCAACAGCACCCTGAATCTCATCAAACAGGTTGAGATAACGACGTAAAAACCTTGGACTAAATTCTTTGGTGAGTCCGATTAAATCATGCAATACGAGCACTTGACCATCTACGCCCCCTCCGGCACCAATGCCGATTACAGGAATATGCAATGACTTGGTGACTTCTTCTGCCAGAGTGGCAGGTATCTTTTCTAAAACCAGGGCAAAACAGCCGGCTTCTTGCAATAACAGTGCATCCTCCTTCAATTTTTGGGCTTCGGCGTCCTCCTTCGCGCGCACACTGTAAGTGCCAAATTTGAAGATAGATTGAGGTGTTAAGCCCAGATGACCCATTACCGGAATGCCGGCACTCAAAATTCTCTTTACAGATTCAATTACTTCTAAGCCCCCTTCTAATTTGATGGCATGGGCGCCGGCTTCTTTCATCAGTCGTATGGCCGAATCGAGGGCTGTTTTAGAATTGCCTTGATATGAACCAAAGGGCATATCCGCTACTACCAGAGCGCGATTCATCCCCTTAACCACAGATTGTGTGTGATAGATCATGTGGTCAAGGGTAATAGGTAGGGTTGATATATTACCAGCCATTACGTTAGAAGCAGAATCTCCTACCAGCACTACATCAATCTTGGCCTCATCCAGAATGCGGGCCATGGAATAATCATAGGCCGTGAGCATGGCGATTTTTTCGCCCTTGTGCTTCATTTCTGCAAGGGTGTGAGTAGTTACTTTTTTAGTTTCTTTGTGTATGCTCATGACGATTAGAAATATGAGTAGATTAGATTATTTTTTTAATGAGTCCAATTCTTTTTGAAGTTCTGTGTTTTTATCGGTAAGTTTTTGCAGCAAAATCCGAGTTTCAGCGTGGTCTTTTTTCTCTTTGGCCAGTAAATCTGTTAAATTAATAATCAGATCACCGTTCTGACTTTTTTCTAAATCTTCTTTCATGCTTTCGAGGTAGGAGAGTCGCTTCTTTTTGATCTCAAGTTCTTGTTCCAATTGAATGACTTTTTTAGATAACTCTGTGTTTTTTCGCGTCAAATCCAGATTGGCTTTTCTGGCGCTGGTATCGATTCCCGACTTGCTTTTGCAATAGGCCAAGTCTTGCTGCAATTTGTTGAGGTCTTTTTGTTGATCTTCTATTTTACTTCTGAAAAGTTGAACAATATCTTTAATTTCTCCACTATTTTGGTCTGGATTGTTCTCTGTGATGAGATCCTCTGAAGTTCCGTTAATTCTGAGAAAGTCGATTTGAATAGATGAACCGGCATTCACAAAATAGCCAATCCTTCCTGAGGTGATTTCTTCATCTGAAAAGGTTTGTTGAAACTTACCGTTGAGATAAATATCCATGATCCCATTTTCTGCTTTCACACCCCAGGTATTGAATGCATTCTTCTTGAATCCCTTTGATTTAACCCAACCTTCTTTTTTGTTTTTGGAAATGATTGAAATTCCGAATTCACTGACTTTTTTAAGCCTAAATTTCCCTTTTTCATTGATTTCCAGCAGCAAGGTTCTCTTGCCGGTTTGGTTTGCCCATAAGATAATGCCCCCTGTGGATGGGGTATTTGTGCTGAATTTTAAGGCAGTAATGATCTCTGCTTTTGAGATATAGGGTGCGTCTGAAGGTATTGCTACGCTGAATCCGCTCGAGGTAATCCGTTTCAAGATCATCACATTATCCTGAATCACCAATAACTCAATGGCAGAATATCTACTTTCCCAACGATTTCCTTGGGTTTCAAATTCTTCTATTATTAGGGGTTTATCAAATGTTCGAGAAACTTGCTGACTATTTCCATATTTTGACAATATAAGGAACGCAAGCCATAGAAAATACCTCATATTTGCAAACTTGTTTGGCACAAAGCTAATTCTTAAATATTATTTAAAGTGGATTTTACGAAGATAATCAAGACATTTGGAATTGCGTTCAGTATGATATTTATCTTTCAGGGATGCGATAATTCTTTGGACGTATCTGCTGATTGGAAGGAAATAGCGGTAGTTTATGGTTTGCTGAACCCTACCGATGAGGAAAATTTCATCCGAATCAACAAGGCTTATTTGAGTCCGGATGGCAATGCAGTAGAATTGGCCGGAGTGAGTGATTCGCTTTACTTCGATTCTTTGGATGTAAAGGTGGTGGAATTTCAAAACGGAACTGAAAGACGTGTATTTACCTTAGATCGAATTAACGGAAATGACATCGGTTTGCCCAAGGATTCAGGCTTATTTGCAAACGACGTCAATTATCTATACCGACTTACAGCGCAGTTAAAAGAATCGGATTTATCCAATACCTACGCGTATCAAGTGTTGATCGTGAATAAATTTTCAGGCAAAATAATCACGGCCAGATTTGACATGATTGGGCGAATGGATTTGTTGAGTCCGCTAAAACCATTCAATCCGATACTCGATATCCCTTCTGATGCCGGACGCTCCCTCGTATTTAAGTATCGCGAAGGTCGATTTGCGAAAATGTATGATGCCAAAATGAGGTTCTATTTCGATGAATTGAATATCAACGATACCACTAAAGTGAGGCGAGATTCAGTGGATTGGCAGCTGTTTACCGGTAAGGAGACGGTTTCTCTGCGCGGGTATGATGAAAATATCGTGATTGTTTCCAGTTCTCTGTTCTATGAAAACTTATTGAGCAAAATACCAGTAAATAATCAAGTGAAAAGAAAAGGGGTGTCGCTCAGCCTTCACTTCTATGGTGGTGGAGAGCATCTATATACCTACATTCAAGTGAATAAACCCTCGTTAGGAATCGTTCAAAAGAAACCGGAATTCACCAACATTTCTCCCGGATTGGGTGTCTTTTCAGCGCGATACATCAATCGAATAGAAAACATCCGAATTGATGAAAATACGACCCAATATTTGGTAGAATCAGAGAAAATGAAACCACTCGGTTTTAGTTATTAAACGAACTACCCCTATTTGAATTATCAGAAAGGTTTAAAAAGGCTAAGTGATAAGCTTTAGTGC
>JBIIVF010000036.1:0-19316 GCA_044339595.1 Bacteroidia bacterium | reverse complement strand
AATTATTTATCCATTTCAAGATACCAACGGTGAAGCAAAAATCGCGTCCAACGATTTCCAAGCAGGCACTTATGTCCTACATATTAAATTGGCTGATGGCCGAACTTTTAATCGAAAATTGGTCAAATTCTAACCCAATTTCAATCCGTTTTATTAATTTGCTTATGACAACTTCGTTGAATGAGTTAAATTCTATATAAAATGGTCAAAAAAGCGATTATCCTTACCTTATCAACTTTTGTCTTGATAACAGCCGGAATCGCTATTTATAAGAATTATTTCAAAAAGATTGAGATCCCCGATGGCGGACCTTGCAGTTATGAGGAAGAATATTTCCCTGCACGCATCCTTGCCATGGATTATTTCAATTCAGACAGTTCTGAAATGAATTTAACCTTTGAAATTGATTATCAAGGAATGTTGGATACCGTTCAATTTGCAGAAACAAATGAATCGTATTACCAGGCAGACACCGGAATCTTGCAGCCAAAAATCGGGCAAGTGGTTCAATATGTGCATAAGTACATCGTTTCAGGCAGTTGTAGTCCCGATTTTTTCTACATCGAAATGCTGCCCTATACCAAGGTGAGGTAATTACTGTTTAGGAACAGAAAGTTCGATGTACTGATCCAATCTTGGAGTCAATACGATTTCAGTTCTGCGATTTTGTTTTCTGGTGGTAGAATTTTTGTTGTCGATTTTCGGAGCATATTCCCCTCTTCCCGCTGCGGTTAGTCTTTCCGGCCCAATTTTGTGGGTTCCTTCTAGATATCTTACTACAGAGGTTGCTCTTTTAACACTCAGATCCCAATTGTCTTTCACGCATTCGGTGCTGATGGGTACATCATCCGTGTGGCCTTCTACCATCACATTCAGATCTTTGTGATCCATAATGATTTTGGCAATTTTAGCCAATACATTGTTGGCTGCAGCGTTGATTTCTGAACTTCCGGATTTGAATAACAACATATCTGAGATGGAAACGTACACTACCCCACCGCGTACTTCTACTTCAACATCCTGATCATTGATGTTTTCCAATGAACGTTTCAAATTGGTAACGAGGGCGAGATTGAGTGAATCTTTCCTTTGATTGAGCTGATTCAGGTCTTTAATATAACGACTTTGCTCATTTAAAATATCCAGCGATTTCTTCATGCTTTCTGCGCCGGTTTTACTGATGATCGACAAATTTTCGAGTTGGGTGATCATCATGTTGTTATTTTTCTTCAAATAATCCACTTCATCCTGCAACTGACCGATTTGCTTATTTTTTCCGTCAATTTTTTGTTTCAGGTCAGTATTTTCACCTTGGCATCCGTTCAACGTGGTTTCCATTGAACGGTAAGTAGCATCCAATGCATCGTAATCAGTTTTTAATTTCGTGAATTTCTTTTTACTCACACAAGATGTCATAAGGCTCAAAGCCATGAACATCATCCCCATAATTCTCAAATTCATTTTCATTTATGATGTAAATTTTAAAGTGACCCTTAATTTGCGGCGAATTTAGCGAGAAAATCTGCATAAGCCAAAGAAATGCCTTCGTTGAGTGTCGTTTTATAAGACCATCCCAACGATTTTAGATAGGAAACATCCATCAATTTTCGGGGTGTTCCATCCGGCTTGGATGAATCGAACGTTAATTCGCCCTTAAATCCAACTATTTCTTTGATCAGCATGGCCAGATCTTTGATGCTCAAATCCTCGCCTGAACCAATATTGACAAATTGTTTTCCATCATACGTTTCCATTAACATAAGGGCAGCATCTGCAAGGTCATCTGCATATAAAAATTCTCTCAAAGGCGATCCTGTTCCCCAAATTTCAACAGAAGGATTGTCGTTCACTTTGGCTTCATGAAACTTTCTGATGAGGGCAGGCAATACATGGGAGTTTTGAGGGTGGTAATTGTCATTGATACCATAAAGGTTGGTGGGCATCACCGAAATAAAGTTGCATCCATACTGATCTCTGTAGGCTTCGCACATCTTAATACCTGTAATTTTGGCGATGGCGTATGGCTCATTGGTGCTCTCTAGAAGACCGGTCAGCAAGTATTCTTCTTTTAATGGTTGAGGGGCCAATTTCGGATAAATACAGGAAGATCCAAAAAACATCAGCTTTTTAACTCCATGCACGTAACTGTTGTGAATCACATTATTCTGAATGCACAAATTGTCGTATAAAAATTCGGCGCGATAAGTGTTATTGGCCATGATCCCTCCTACTTTTGCTGCAGCCAAAAAAACGTATTCAGGGTTCTGACTTTCGAAAAACTGCTTGACCTCTGCTTCACGACGCAAATCCAATTCAGCAGAAGTTCGTATAATCAGATTCGTGTATCCATTCGATTGCAGGGCTCTCAGCACGGATGAACCCACCATTCCACGATGGCCGGCCACATAAATGCGCGAATGTTTCTCCATTATTCGAAATAGTTAAAGATTTTATAACCACCTTCCTGCAAATATTTCTCGCGCTTCATGAATTTCAAATCGCTCTTCATCATGTCGTTTACCAGTTCTTTCAGGTTATAACGAGGGGTCCAACCCAGTTTTTCTTTAGCTTTGGTGGCATCCCCTATGAGCAATTCTACTTCTGTAGGTCTAAAATAACGCGGATCGATGTTCACTACTTCTTTGCCGATCGACAAAAGTTTGCTGTCTAAACCGAGAAAATCCATTCTGGCCGAGTCAAATCCGGAAATGTATCCCACTTCTTCGCGGTCTTTCCCTTTGAAGGATACCTCGATGCCCAGATCCTCAAAACTCATGCGCACGAACTCTCTTACTTCGGTGGTTTCTCCGGTGGCAATCACAAAATCTTCTGCTTCTTTTTGCTGAAGCATCAAATACATGGCTTCGATATAATCTTTGGCATGTCCCCAATCACGTTGAGCATTCAAATTTCCCAGAAAGATTTTATCCTGCATTCCTAAAGCTATTTTAGAGGCTGCGCGGGTAATTTTTCTCGTTACAAAAGTTTCTCCCCTGATGGGTGATTCATGGTTAAATAAAATACCGTTACAAGCATACATATTATAGGCTTCTCGATAATTAACCGTAATCCAGTAGGCGTACATTTTGGCCACAGCATAAGGAGAACGCGGATAAAATGGCGTGCGTTCAGATTGAGGAACCTCCTGCACTAAACCATATAATTCTGAGGTCGAAGCCTGGTAAAATCTCGTTTTCTCAACCAAACCGCAGATGCGGATGGCTTCTAAAATCCTCAATGAACCCAAAGCATCGCTGTTGGCGGTGTATTCAGGGGTTTCAAAACTCACATGAACATGGCTTTGGGCCGCAAGATTATAAATCTCATCAGGCTGAACTTCCTGTACGATCCGAATTAAATTGGTCGAGTCTGTCAAATCGCCATAATGCAGGTTTAGTCTCACATTCATATCATGAGGATCCTGATATAGATGATCGATTCTATCGGTATTAAAAAGTGAACTTCTTCTTTTTATCCCATGTACCTCATACCCTTTATTGAGCAGAAATTCTGCCAGATAGGCGCCGTCCTGTCCGGTAATTCCTGTAATCAATGCTTTTTTCATGCTGTTTAAAATATTAAGGTTGCAAAAGTAATTAATCAGCGTCATTATTGAAGAATATTAGCATGATTCAAATCGTCTGTCCATACAATTCTGAACGTTTCAGGTATATTCTGGATCTAATATTCAAAGAATTACTGGGAATTTCCTATTCGGTTGTTCAAGAAACGAAAGAAGACATGCCCAGTCTGGAATATTCGAATCAACCAGGCGCAGACATTCCGGATGCGGGATTATTATGGCAAGAAGAAATTGTGATGCAACCGGGAGCTCATCAAATTGGGAATTGGGATCATATCCCTGCCATTTTTTATACGGCAGGAAGTCAACCTTTGCCTTTCGATCTTTTCTCTGCTGTTTTTTACCTGGTATCCCGATATGAGGAGTATCTTCCCTACATACCCGATGAACATGACCGCTTTCCTCCGGAAGCCTCCATTTTAGTGCAGCATCATTGGATAAAACTTCCACTGGTGAATCTTTGGGCACTCCATTTAAAGGATTTGTTGCTGGATAAATACCCAGATTTGGTTTTTAAACCGCGAAAGTTTGAATATCGATCTACTATCGACATAGATATGGCCTGGAAATACCGGAATAAAGGCTTTGTGCGAACTACCGGGGCGTTCTTTCGAGACCTTTCTCAGGGGCTTTTTGAAAGAATGAGAGAAAGACTATCCATGAGATTCAAGGGAATGGAAGATCCTTATTACAATTTTGACGTACAGGATCAATGGCATCAAACCTTCTGCACGCATGTGACTTATTTTATCTTACTCGGCGAATATGGTCCCTTTGACAAGAACATTCATCCAAAAAACCCGGCCTTTGTGCAGCTCATACAACGACTCAATAAAAAGTATCCGTTGGGCATACACCCTTCCTATGCCAGCCATCTTCGGCTTGATAAAGTGCGAAATGAAATTCAACAGCTTCAAGAGCTATGTTCAACGGATATTCAAACTTCCAGACAACATTTTTTGAGGATGAAATTACCGGAGACTTACCACCTATTAAGGTCATTGGGAATAAAAGAAGATCATACCCTGGGTTACACTTCCTATTCCGGATTCAGGGCAGGCATTGCGGCAGATTTCTATTGGTTTGATCTACAGAAAAATGAAACGACGGACTTGAGACTCATCCCTTTTTGTCATATGGACATTACGCCGATGCATTACGAAAAGCGATCTATATCCGCTGCGTGTAACGACCTCACCCACTTTATGAAAACGATTGAAAATTGCGGTGGATTATTTTCCAGCCTCTGGCACAATGAATCCTTAAGCGATTCAGAACGTTGGAAGGGCTGGAGAAAACTGTATCTCCATACCCTTCAAACCGCTCAAGAACTTGTCGATTAAACGATAAAAACGTTTAAACCGTTGTTTTTTGACTTTTATTAAAAGAATCCGAAACAATCAGATCTTTGGTACCGTGATTCCATTTGTAGAAACCTTCTCCTGATTTTACACCCAATTTACCAGCAACAACCATGTTTACCAGCAATGGACATGGAGCATATTTCTGATTTCCAAATCCTTTGTATTTAACTTCCATGATGGCAAGACAAACATCTAAGCCGATAAAATCAGCCAATTGCAACGGGCCCATCGGATGTCCCATACCCAATTTCATGACTGTATCAATTTCTTCAACTCCTCCTACCCCTTCATACAAAGTATAAATGGCTTCGTTGATCATCGGCATCAGAATTCTGTTGGCAATAAATCCGGGGTAATCATTCGATAATGCCGGAGTTTTTTGCAATTTGGAGGTGATATCGAGAATGGTCTCTGTAACGGCTTCTTCCGTGCTGTATCCATTGATAATTTCTACCAATTTCATCACCGGTACAGGGTTCATAAAATGCATACCAATCACCAATCCCGGTCTTTTGGTCACGGAGGCGAGTTTGGTAATGGAAATGGAAGAGGTATTGCTGGCAAGGATACAATTGACCGGAGCCAATTCATCCATTTGCTTGAAAATCTTCAACTTAAGGTCAATATTCTCGGTCGCTGCTTCTATCACCAATTCAGCATTTGCCACACCTTCAGACATATCAGTGTAAGTGGTGATGTTTGCAAGGGTAGCAGCTTTGTCTGCATCCGTGATGAGGCCTTTGGCGATTTGACGATCGAGGTTTTTGCCAATGGTATCGAGTGCTTTTTGCAAAGCCTGCGGATTGATATCGATCAAGGAAACGGTAAATCCATTTTGAGCGAATACGTGGGCGATTCCGTTGCCCATGGTTCCTGAACCAATAACTGAAACGTTTTTCATGATTAAATTTTGATTAACGCCGCAAATTTAAGATTTCGAACCTTTAGACCTCTTTATTTTCTGGAATTCTTGAGGGGATTTACGAACAAGATGTGAATAATGATTAATTATTGATGTTTAATGATTAATGGGGAAATTGTTCAAAGATTAATGATGGTTTTTTTTAATAATCGATGAAAGAGGTTAACTGTTTCTAGCTCAAATTTGCTGAATTATGGAACACTCCCTAATCATTAAATTCTTGACTTTTATTCTTGTTGAGGTTGGATTTGGTTGTTTTGATGATAGATGTAATCAGCTTGATGATTTCGGTGGCAGCTGCGGTTAGCTGATTAGATTGCTCTTGAGTTAAATATTCCGTTTCATATAAAAGTTCGAGCCAATAGAGCGTTTCATTCACTTCTTTTTGTGCAATTCCCATTTTATGGATAAAGTCATTTTTTGTTTCAGCATACTCTGCCTCACGAATCATTGCTCCAACACTTGTTCCGCTGCGCAATAATTGTCTCGAAAGCGTATATTCTTTCTTCTGATCTCTCAAAAATTGATAAATTTTAACCACCTGAATGGCAAACTCAAAACTCTTATTTTTTACAACATTCTCTCCCATTTAATGTCAATAACTTAGAAATAAAACATATAATTAAAAATTAATTAATCATTAATCATTAATCATTAATCATTAATCATTAATCATTACTTCCTCTTCCATCGCCACAACATCAACACATTCCAAAACGGCCATAACCAGAAAACGCGGGCTTGTAGACGGGACGAGATATTGGCCAAATTGCCTGTAACTGCGGCATTCAGCACTAAAAACAAGAGCAAAACGAGTAATAGAATGAGCATTTCTTTTCTATGCGGAATTTGATGCCAAACAAAGAGCAGAAGAATGCCGGTAACCAGGAAAAATAAACCATAAAGCCTTGAGTAAAACTTAAAATCGAGCTCCAAGATGCGTTGCCGTGTCCATAAGGCTGGATTTACCTCATGCAAATAATATCTACGGATGGACTGCATGGTATTGTCTGTTTCTTCATATCGGAATAACGCATCACCGGCGCTGATTTGAAAAAACTGCACCGCCGTGGTGTAAACAGATTTCCAAATATGCATCCATAGAAACTCAGGTTCTCGAAATGATTGCCGAAGAATTTGACGAAATTCTTGATCCGAGGCTTCCCAACCGCCCATCTTCATCACCGGACTCTCAGGATGCCAAACAAACTGCCATGCGGCTTGTGGCAGACTGTCTTTATATCCACATAGTTTATATTTCCCTTCATCACAGTGCTTTTCAAGAAAAGTGTGCAGCATGCCATTTTCACACATTTTCCCTACCAGAAAAACGGAAGTGGCTTTACCCAAGGTAAATCCATTACCGGAAACCATATTCGACAAGCCAATCAATATGGGTGCAAGCGCTGCAATCAGGAGCAATGCAGTAATTCTGCTGAGATACTGCCTTTTCGAAAGAATGAACGCAGCCACCATCATTAAAATAGCTACCAATAACAGCACCATGGCATGCGAATTATGCGTAATGGAAGAGAATAAAATCAGGATGAATAGATAGATTTTTCGTCCCGGGGAGGCTTCCTTTGAAAAAAGCCATTCCATCGCCGCCAGAATGATAAAAACCATGAAAACATCGGCCATAATTTTGCCGCTTTCCCAAACAACATCGGTAAAAACTGCCGTGAGACATAAAATTCCTAAAATGTGGAGATTCGATATCCCATTCGCCCATTTTCGCATTTGTCTGATGAGCAAATCTGAAAGTATCAGGCTTTGAAAAAACACCACTCCCCACAGGCTGATCCCTAAAGAACTGAAACGAATAAACAATCCATAAAATACCGGCCGTTCGGAAAGCGCTTTTCCGTCAAAACCGGACGAAATGTACACTGCACTATCGCCTGTTAATAAAGGAAATTCATTATACAACGCTCCTCCCATCAACACCAGGGTTCCGGCCAGAAGAGTCCAAAGTTGATTGCTTTTGAAGGTCTGTTGGATCCTCTGAAACCACATAAAAATCAGAATTTAAAGGTAAACAAAAGCGACATTTGTCTTTGAGGTGCCATAAGGGTACTGAAATCCGGTGAAATTTTCAGACTTAAATCCTTGTTGATTTCGAACTCCCGAAGATGGGCATCCACATTGGCATCAATGATCTGAAGTGCATATAAACCGAAGAAACCAAGAATGGCAATGTCTCTTTGCCTGCGATGAAAATCACGATTTCTAAGTACTGCAGCATCGGTCAAATACAGATATTTTTTATCTACGCTGCTCGCAAAAGTATCAATGCGGGCGGTATACGCTTTCTGATAACTGTCAAGACTATCTCTGTTTTTAAAGAAATACCAGGTAAGTAGGCCGGCCCCGGTATAGATGACGCCTATTTTCCAATATTTTTCATTGTAGAGTTGACCTGCACCGGGAATAATGGCACTCATGATGGCGGCCTTTCTGGGTGAATGAACCTCATCAGAATCAGATATTCGCACCCTTTCCAATTGATTCAACTTCATTGAAACCGTTGGGAATGATTGTGCTTCAGAAGCCAGGCTTCCGCACACTAACAGCCATATCATTAATAATCTCATCCGGGCTTTAAACAGCCTCAAATATACCGAATCAAATTTGATTCAGGATTTCCTGCAAGTGTTCTTCATCGTTAAAATGAATCACGATAGAACCTTTTTTTCCGGTCTTAGAGCGAATTTCGACTTTGGTGCCTAATTTTCCCGAAAGCAGGCTTCTGTATTTGCCCAAAAGTTCGAGTTGATTTGAAGAAACAGGTTCACCTGATTTTTCTGCGGGTTCTGAGACTGGCGACTTCCATCCTCTAACGCCTCTTGCCATTTCTTCGACCATGCGCACAGAAAGACCTTCCTCCACTGCTTGTCTAAAAATATCAAGCTGTTTCTTTTCATCGTCGATACCCACCAAAGCGCGGGCATGTCCCATTTGAATCTGCCCTGTTTTTAGGGCTAATTGAATATCGTCGGGGAGTTTAAGCAGGCGCAAATAATTATTCACCGTGCTTCGTTTCTTGCCAACCCGGTCACCCAGTTCTTCCATTTTCAATCCACATTCTTCCATGAGACGCTGATAAGAAAGGGAAATGTCAATGGCATTCAGTTCTTCACGCTGAATGTTTTCAATCAGGGCCATTTCGAGCATCTCCTGATCATTGGCCAAACGTATGTAAGCCGGTATTTCCTTTAATCCGGCCAAGATACTCGCGCGGGTTCTGCGCTCACCGGAAATGATTTCATACTTCTCATAACCCGATTTACGCACAGTAATCGGTTGAATTACGCCGTGAATCCGAATACTTTCAGCCAATTCATCCAAGGCTTCCTTCTCAAATTCTGTTCGGGGTTGAAAAGGATTGGCGGTAATCTGACTGATCGGCAGATTAGCCACAGAATTCAGTACTTTTGGTTCAAAGGAGGTTATATCCGTCTCTGCATTTTCCAACAAAGCACTCAATCCCTTTCCCAATGCATTTCTTTTTGCCATCAATGAATAATTTTTTCTTCGTTTGCGATTCTGGTCATGCCGTTATTCTGTAAAATTTCACGGGCCAGATTTAAATAGTTGATGCTCCCTTTAGAAGTGGCGTCATGCTCGAGCACCGGTATACCGAAACTTGGAGCTTCACTCAGTTTGGTGTTGCGCTGAATAATGGTGTCAAAAACAAGTTGCTGAAAATGCGTTTTCACTTCATCGACCACTTGATTCGACAATCTCAACCGACTGTCATACATGGTGAGAAGCAAGCCTTCAATCTCAAGGGTTGGATTGATGCTTTTCTGGATGATTTTTATGGTGTTGAGTAATTTCCCTAATCCTTCCAATGCAAAGTATTCACACTGTACAGGTATCACAATTGAATGCGAAGCTGCAAGGGCATTGGTAGTAATTAAACCCAAGGATGGTGAACAATCAATGATGATGAAATCATAACGATCACCAAATTTGTTCAATACCCGTTGCATCAATTTTTCTCGGTTTGGCAAGTCAATCATCTCAATCTCAGCTCCCACCAAATCAATATTGCTGGGCATTAAGTCAAGAAATTTATTTTCGGTTTGCATGATTACGTTTTCAGGATTAATATCCTGCACCAGGGTCTCATACAATCCAATTTTTACCACTTTAGGATCAAATCCCATCCCCGAAGTTGTATTGGCTTGGGGATCCGCATCTACGAGCAACACCTTATATTCTAGTACAGCCAGACTATAGGCCAGATTTATTGACGTTGTGGTTTTGCCTACCCCACCTTTTTGATTGGCTATACTGATTATTTTGGTCATATCTATAATTCTATCGTTTGTCCAATTTTAAAAAGAAACAACTCAATGCCCTTCGCAGCAAATTTTTCGATGGCTTCGTTTTGATCAATTTTTATATATGGGAATGTGTCGTAGTGCATACCTATGACTTGTTTAGTGCCTACAAATTTAGCTGCCAGAACCGCGTCATCTATGTTCATAGTGAAATTATCACCTATGGGTAGAAACGCGAAACTAACTTTGAATTCTTCTGCCAAGAGTTTCATGTCATACGTAAGCGCGGTATCTCCCGCAAAGTAAAAGGTTTCCTTTTCATTTTCAACCACAAATCCTGCAGCACATCCTCCATAACTTCCGTCGGGCAATGAGCTCGAATGCACGGCATTCACCATTTTAACGCGACCAATATTGTAAGGCCAACCGCCGCCAATATTCATGGCGTGTGTATTGTCAACGCCCTGCGCATTCAACCAGGTATGGATTTCAAAGTTACACAATACTTTGGCTTTGGTCTGTTTTGCCAATTGAACCAAGTCTGCCACATGGTCATCATGCCCATGAGAAACTAAAATAAAATCAGCTTTTAATGCGCTGACATCTATTGACTTAGCCAAGGCGTTTCCCGCAATAAACGGATCCGTAAGAATCGTTAGACCTTCGGTTTGAATTTGAAAACACGAATGTCCCAAATAGGTTACTTTTGCCATAATATTCTTTTAAAAACAACACTTCAAAGCTATTGGTTAAAACGCAGGAAAAATGAACAGGTTACTTGTACTTATACACATTGCTTTTATGTTGATATCCTGTTCAAACCAACCCAATTTGAATGATAAAAAGGCATTCAAATATAATGCTTCCAACGGCATCACCTCACTGGATCCGGCGTTTGCAAGAAATCAGGATAATATTTGGGCGTGCAATCTACTTTTCAACGGTTTGGTTCAAACGGATAGTCTTTTACACGTTATTCCGGCCATTGCAAAATCATGGGAAATCAGTAAAGACGGGCTTCAATACACCTTTCATTTACGTGATTCAGTTTTCTTTCATCGCAATAAAGTATTCAAAAAAGGACAAAGTAGAAAAGTTGTTGCCGGCGATTTTGTTTATTCATTCAACCGGATTATTAAGCCAGAAACCGCCAGTCCGGGTGCCTGGATCTTTAATGGAAGAATAGAGAAAGATGGATTCAAGGCACCCAACGACCATACTTTTGTCATCCTCCTCACAAAACCCTTTCCGCCTTTGCTCGGGATGCTCACCATGCCTTACTGTTTTGTGGTACCCAAGGAAGCAGTGGCCTTATACGGCAAGGACTTCGGACTGCATCCTGTGGGCACCGGTCCGTTTGTGTTCAAGGAATGGCATGAGAGTATAAAATTGAACTTACTTAAAAATGAGGGCTATTTCGAAAGTTCGGCAGCCCGCCCCATTCCGCAGTTAGATGCGATTTCTATTTCATTTATCCAAAGCAAGCATACCGAATTCATGGAGCTGATTCAAGGGCGACTGGATATGCTCAATGGCATTGAAAGCAGTTTTAAAGACGAAGTTCTCACTCCCGACGGACGTTTGCAGGATCGATATGCAAAAGATTTTTATCTGGTAAAGTCATCCTTTTTAAACACTGAATATCTCGCCTTTCAGGTGAATGAAGGGGCAAATAAATCGATCGTTACAGACGTTCATTTTCGCAAAGCATTGCATTATGCCATCGATCGGAAACAGATTGTACGATATTTAAGAAACAATGTAGGCGTGCCGGCCAATGGCGGATTTATTCCCGCCGGAATACCCGGTTACGACGAAAGTGCAAACGAATATCCATTTGATTTAACCAAAGCCAAAGAAGAACTGGCAAAAAGCGCATACAAAAAGGGGCAAAAAGTGACCCTTTACACGACCAAAGATTACCTCGACATCTGTTTATTGGTTCAAAAACAAGCTGAATCTATCGGTATTGCGATGAAAGTTGAAGTATTGCCTTCCTCGCTATTGAAAACAGAAAAGTCAGAAGGACGTTTGGAAATGTTTCGTGCCAGTTGGATTGCAGATTATCCGGATGCCGAAAATTATCTCAGCTGTTTTATTACATCCAACAAAGCACCGGCAGGTCCAAATTACACCCGTTTCTCCTCTGCTTTATACGATTCTATTTACACGCAATCACTGCTGGTAACCGATGATCACGAACGCATCGTTTTGTACCAGAAAATGAATCAGATGCTCACATCCTCCTCTGTCATTATCCCCCTGTTCTATGACCAAAGCATCCGCATCTATCGAAAAAACATCCGAAATATGCAACACGATGCGTTGAATTCGCTGAATTTGAAATACGCGGAGAAGTGAAGAATTACGAATTACGAGCAACCAAAAACGAGCAACGAACTAGTTAATTTGCTTTTCCAGGAATAGCGCAATATCCTGAATATACCGGTCGCTAAAATCAAATTGAATTCCGGCGAGGTTGTAAATTTTAGGTATAGACTGCGTGTAACCTGCTTCTAAGGCTTTTTTATAATCTTCAATGGCAAGCTGTCCTTCCTTCATATTTCTCATCCAAATGGCCAGTGCGCCGAGTTGAGCAAAGCCATATTCAATGTAATAAAATGGCACTTCATACAAATGCAATTGTCGCTGCCAGCTGTATTCAGAGAAATGTTCATACCCGCTGAAGTCAATTTTCCCGGTTGAGAATTCTTCACTGATCTTCTTCCATCGAAGATTGATTTCTTCTGCACTTTCTGAAGGATTCAGATAGACTTCATGTTGAAAGCGATCGATGGTCGCAATCCATGGTAAAGTGAGAATGATATCTTCCAATTGTTCATTCAGAGCCCGCTTTAAATCTGATTCATCCGAAAAGAATTCAGACCAATGCGGTCGGGTCAACAATTCCATGCTCATCGACGCCAATTCAGCCACTTCAGCTGAAGTTTCTTTGTAGGCGCTCAGTTCCAGGTTGCGGGTAAGCATGCTGTGCACCGCATGACCTGCTTCATGAATCAAAGTTTCTACATCGCGAAGGCTTCCGGAAGCATTCATGAAAATAAACGGCACCCCTGTTTTGCTGAGCGGATAGTTATACCCACCCGGAGCCTTCCCGATCCGACTGTCCAGATCGAGCTGTTTCATCTCTTCCAGGGTCTTCAAAGTATATTCGAAAAAAGCATCCGTTTTGGCCAAACAGGCTTTTGTTTTGAGCAATAATTCCCCGGCATTTCCGAAGGGTTTCAATGGTTTTCTGCCAAAGGGATCTGCATCCATATCGAAGGGCCGGAGCTTATCGAGCAACAAGGCCTTTTTACGTCGCTCATGAATCTTTGCAGCTAAAGGAACGATATATTTCCGCACGGAATCATGAAATTGAAAACAATCTTCCGGTGTGTAATCAAAGCGATTCAAGGCGGTAAACATGTAATCTCTAAAATTCGGAAATCCCGAATTTACCGCCATTTGATGCCTGACTGCCCTGAGTTTGGTATAAATCTCAGAAAGTGCATCTTTGTCTGAATATCTTCTTTGCTGGATTTTCTCATACACTTCCTGACGAAGAGCGCGGTTGTTTTCCTTGAGTAAAAGGGCCGCTTGCGACAAAGTTAAAACCTGATCATGGTGGGTTACCGTCATATTTCCCTGAAGGGCAGAGTAGGATTGCGCCAATTCTTGTGCCTCGGTTTGCAGGGGAATATTTTCTTCCCGAAATAGGTCTGCCTCATTCTTCACCCTTTTCAGATACAACATCAAAGCTTTGTGTTGATCATCTGCCCAATGGGCTTCGGCCAACATCTTTTGATTCAGTTGATCATTGAGGGGTGCCAACACCGGTTGAATTTCAGTGACAAAATGCAGGTAAATGGCCTTGATGGTTTCATCTAAAGTATTGCAAGTCATGCGGATATACCGCCAGGCAAAATCTTCGCTCACAAAGCTTTCTAAGTCACTGCGCTTTTTGAGCCATGCGCTGAATGCTTCCTTTGATTGGATTTCAGCATGGATCAGGGCCTCAAAAAATGGCAAAACATCCGCCGCATCTGAAAGAATCAGATTGGCAGGAAGGAAATTTTCGGAAGACATGAGAATTATGCTTCGGTGACCTCAGGAGCCGTTGTTTCTTCAGCAGCCGCCTGATTCTCCTCAGTTGGAGCTGCGTCAAATGAAATGGAATCTTTCAATATTTGATACCACAAAGATACTTTCAACATGTCTGAAACATAGACCTTTTCTTCATCGTATTCCGGAACCACTTTTCTAAAGAAAGTCTTCACTTCTTCGTTGCTGTTGTTTTTGCTTACCAAGTCAAATCCGTTGTTTACCAATTGATGCAGGTTTCTGAACACCTCGATCAGTTTAATATCTCCTTCATAGGTATAGATAGAGATATCTTCCAGGATGGATACTTTTTGCGTTAAAGAAGTAGGAAACCTTCTTTTAGAAGCATCCAAGGTTTCAACGATCAGGCCGTTGGCTCTTTTACCAATGATGAGGTGTAAACCGGGTTGTCCGGAGATAGAAACAATGTCTTTCAGTTCTGCCATGTAAATTATGTTTGATGCAAAAATAAAACTAAATCACAAGGCTTTCAGCATCCGCTATCTAATTGAAGGATTTATCGGCCATTTGAAGGATGCAAATAAAATTTTGACATTCAAATGATATTCTTTTTTGAGGTCGGTAAAACCTTTCAGGAATTCTATCGTTGAATAAGTAGGGTAAATTCAATATAGTTGGTTATTGGTAAAGGTCGGTTGTGTTAATCAGCCGGCCTTTTTTAATGTTTAATGATTAATGTTTGATGATTAAAGTTTAATTTAATGAGAAATTACGAGTGCTGAAATGCGAATGAAGAATGCAGCTCCAATAAAATTCAACAGCGAATATCAAACAACGAAAAAATTTGAACAAGAACCACCCTCTTCTTCTAATTTCTAACTTCTACCTTCAAAATTTAGTGTAAGTTGCATTCAGAATGAAATTGATTCATATACAGGCCTTGAGGGGTGCCAATTATTTTAGTCAAGAATATCGGAAGCAGATTCAATTGCGGGTGCAATTTGAATCGCCGGGATCCGCTTCTTCGGATCTGGAGAATTTGAACAGAGCGGCGCTTCCCGGAAAAAATGAGATTGCCTTAGCTAAATTGCTTGACACCATTTCCACCTTGCTGGATAGGGCCGAAATGCCCGTTCTATTCACCAAAGTAATCACTACCCATGATACCGGGGTGTATGTTGTGTTGTTTTCTTATGTGGAGGAAAGTTGTGGAAGGCGAGCGGCTCAATTAGCCATTGAATTGATGCAGAAGCCCGATTTTAGTGAAAATGATCTAAACTTCGCCGCACAGCAATTGCTCGAAACCAAGGAAAAGGAAAGCAGCGCCATCGCTGCCGCTAAAATTTGTGATCAATTGCTCACTCATCAGATTCCCTGTTATGTAATGGATGAAGAAACCTTACAAATTGGGGTTGGCATTCATCAAAAGAGGATTCCATTGAGTGAAATAAAAAGCAATCCTGATGGTTTCATTGAATTGCTGAACCCTGCTGATTTTCGAATTCCAATCATCGCCGTGACCGGCAGCAACGGAAAAACGACCACTACCCGACTCATTGCTCATATCCTATCTGAAACAGGTGAAACTGTTGGATTTACCACCAGTGATGGCATTTATGTTGGTAAGCAGATGATTGATCAGGGCGACACCACCGGACCAATCAGTGCCATGGAAGTGCTTACCCATCCTGATGTATCTGCAGCCGTGCTCGAAACAGCGCGGGGCGGCATCTTGCGCGCCGGATTGGGATTTGCTTTCAGCGATATTTCAGTCATTACCAATATTCAGGACGATCATCTCGGTATATCTGATATTCATACTTTAGAAGATTTGAGCAAGGTGAAAGAAGTGGTGATGCATTCCTCGCTACCCGAAGGCTATACCGTGCTCAACGCAGATAACCATTTTACGTTAGACATGCAGCATCGGGCCAAGAGCCAGGTTGCCCTGTTTTCTTTGCACAGCCTTTCTAATGCCTTCAGCGCCCATGTGCTTGCCGGAAAACCCGGAGCAAGTGTCGAAAATCGACATCTCTGTATTTGGGATCAGGGAAAGAAACTTGAAGTTGTCAAAGTGGAAGATATACCGATTACCTTCAATGGAAGTTTATCTTTTATGGTGCAAAATGCTTTGGCGGCTTCATTGGCTGCCTATCTGAAGGGCATTTCCGTTGAACAAATCGCAGCAGCCCTGCAAACTTTTTATCCATCGGCTGAACAAACACCCGGCAGGATGAACCATTTTGAAATCAAAAGCGTGCATGTTTTGGTCGATTTTGCCCATAATCCCGATGGTTTCAGAGGCATTCGAGATTACCTAAAAACGGTGACGCATCACCCCAAACAAGGAATTATTGTGGGTACCGGCGACCGACGCGATGAAGACATCATCGAACTGGGGCGCCTGAGTGCGGAGATGTTCGATGAAATCTTTATCCATCAAAAAAAGTTCCTGCGTGGAAGAACCGCAGCTGATATTATCCAATTGCTTAAACAAGGCATTCAATCCGTAAAACCATCCCTGCCTGTCCATCATATTAACGATGACGACGAACCTCTTACCTATGTCTTAAACCGGGCTCAAAAGGGCTCATTGATTGTTGCTTTGAGTGATGTTTTGGATGATCCGATTGGAATGATGAGGAAAATGATGAAATGATGAAACGATGTAATGATGAAATGATGTAATGATGAAACGATGTAATGATGAATTGATAATCAGACAAAACAGCAGCCCCCTTCTCCCATCTAAATCACGATCAAATCCCTCACTCAACGCCAGAGCCCTGTACTCCTGAGGTCTCCGCAGGGACCTCGGGAGACAATACAGCAGCCCCAATTCACCAACAAAAATATCACTCCACACGCCCATCCTTCATCTTCACCAAAAAATCAGCCCGAGCAGCGAGTTCAGGGTTGTGGGTGACGATGACGAAAGTTTGACCCATTTCATCGCGGAGACGAAAAAATAAATCATGAAGAGCCAATGCATTCGCAGTATCGAGGTTGCCGCTGGGTTCGTCAGCCATGACAATGGCAGGTTTGTTCATCAATGCCCTGGCTACGGCCACACGTTGTTGTTCACCTCCACTCATGGCAGAAGGTTTATGGTGCATCCGGTCTTGTAAGCCGAGACCTGTCAACAATTGTTCCGCGCGCGTTTTGGTTTCTTTCACGGGTCGATTGCCTGCATAAGCCGGAATACACACATTTTCGAGGGCGGTAAATTCAGGCAATAAATGATGAAACTGAAACACAAAGCCGATATGCTCGTTTCTAAATTTGGCCAGTTGTGAAGTATTCATGCCTTCAATGCGCTGGTCGTTGAAACGCACTTCTCCGCTATCCGGACGGTCTAAACTACCCATGATTTGAAGTAAAGTGCTTTTGCCGGCTCCCGATGGGCCCACAATGGCCGTGATCTTGCCCTCCGGGATCACCAGGTCGATTTGCTTCAATACCTGCAGCGGTCCGTAAGACTTTGAAATATTTTTGAGTTCAAGTATCATCAGATGGCTTTATGTATTCCTATCATCCACCTGAATCCCAAATAATTGGCTTCATCCACCGGAATGCGGTTCATAAAAAACGGAAAATCAACCCGAATCTGCAATGGTTCGGTTTTGGTGAATTTACCGGCATTCAACGTCCACAAAGTGCCCAACCCGGCATCCGTTCTGATTCCGCTGTTTCCGGCATCATTCCACAACATACCCGCATTTCCGAATAAATAAGTATTCAGTCGAAGGATAGAGGCGATCTTAGGCATTTTAACCGGAATCAAACCTGTAAAATCCCATTCGGCATTGACAGAAGCACCTGCCCTACCGGCATAGGTAAAAAAGGTGTCTTGCTCCTGACTATTGGTGGCGAGATAGTTACTATATCCGCGTACATTCAAACCTCCAGGAACATGCAACTGATTGAATCCGTTCTGTAAAGCGCCCCATTCATCCGGATACAATCCCCTGGAACGGGTGTATTTGCTTTCCAGCATTTCTTCGTTGGATGCACCGCCTAAGTACAGTTGCGACATGGTAGCTAAGTTTTTACCACCATACACACGACCAAAAATGCGGGTTTTGAGCGCCGTTCTACCCATGGGCTGTGAATGTTTAGACTCTAAACCGAGCCATGAATATTGAAAATCTGAAGTAAACGCTGAAGCTCGGGCATCCAGCTTAATGGATCCTGAGCCTTTCATCCACTTATAAGGATGCGAAAACATCACCTGCATAAAATTGTTCCATTTTTCTTCATCTGAAGCCACACCCTCCCATCGGTTTTGATACCTAACATCATGCATCCAAAGGCTTTTAAAACCTCCGCTCAAACGATTTCCATTGCTGAAACGATGATTTAAACTGAGGGCATTCAGGGTGATTCCATCCAAAAAGCGACTGTCGATTTCCCACTCGGATCGCTTAAACAACCGATCGGAATACTTCAAACGGTAACTCAGCAAGTCGTAATTTTCAACAGTTTCAAACGGAAGTAAACCGGTGTTATACCAAAGGTTTAAATCAAATTTGTGTCGGTAACGAAAATATTGTCCATCCAGGTGTAAGCCTGCTTTGATTCCATCCACGGCGTTATACCAAACATCCGGCCTCCAGGTGATTTGATATTTGTTGTAACTCACCCCTTGCGACTTCAAGCCATCCAACTTTACAGATAAAGGAAATTTTTTGCTGTTGTCGAGGCGATAAATGTCGGCCAAACGATCAGAAGGATCAATCACCAGATTTTTAAGGGGGGCATTTAATTCGATGCGGGCTTTGTATTCAGGATATAGGATGTCCCAGGCTTTCCAGGCGGGCAATATGGCATGACCACCTTCTTTTTCAAACCAGGTATTGGGAATGTGATATTCATAGCTTCCCCCTTGCCGGTCAATAGCCCGAATATCCAACGGCATTTGCATATCGCCCTTGCGCTTCAAGCTAACTTCGTAAGCATAGGCCGCTTTTCCACTGCTCTTTAAACGTTTGATTTTACCTACCTTGTAGTCGATGGTTTGGGTTGTCGTGAGCCACTGATCAAAGAACCAATTCAAATCAACCTTGGTATATTGTATGATGGAATTTCTAAAG
>JBIIVF010000152.1:0-5482 GCA_044339595.1 Bacteroidia bacterium | reverse complement strand
TATCAATGGACAATTGTATGTCCCCAAAGGATCCTCCGCTTTCGAAATTTTTTATCGAAAATCTTTCCGGTTGTTCGTACAACATTTTGGTTACATGTTCTTTGTGCTCGGTAGACATCAATTCAGCTTGTACCTTTAAAAAACGACGAGTATTTACCATTTCCACGGATTGCCCTTTAGGAAAGGTTCTTTTCTGAACATTGGTAATCAAATCATAACTATCTTGTTCTGAAATTTGGATTGCTGTTTTCACTAAAGAGGCGTCCATCAGCGGACTATCCGCACTGATGCGAATGAAATATTCATAAGGATGCAACGCTAAAAAACGGGCAAATCTCAAAGCTACATCTTCCAATGGACCTCTGAAATATGAGATATGGTGGCTCTCGCAATAATTGGCCACAGGCTCGTCGCTTTCGGAATCCGATGTTAGTACAAATATTGGAATATTGAGAGTTGTCAGATTTTTGATAAGCATACCAAGAACAGTCTCATGGCAAAGTGGATGCAAAACCTTTCCCGGAAGCCGGGTAGATGAAAACCGTGCCTGAATAAGGATAGCGGAAAGTGCAGTTATATTCGGATTCATTAATCTTTATGGCGGATTCATTTTTATGTTACATTAAGGAACCAAATCCAATGTGCCGCCAAATTCAGGGCTGCGAAGGTAATCGAAATGAAGGCAATCTTCAAAATAGATTAATGGCAGTAGATGATTGGAAATTGAACTTTGTCTGTAGTTAAAGAATGGATATAAAATGATTGTTTTAAAAATCAAACATGCATTAAGGGTTATATTGCAGAAGTGAATCTTCCAATATTTTGAATTTGAAGGAGACATTACTGATTGTTTTTTTTTTGCTGTTTCCCTGTTTTTTAATGGCAGAACAGTTGTGCTTTACAGAAAATAAAGGGCAGTTGGAAGAGCGTGTGAAGTATTATTCTAAATTGCCCAATCAGAATGTGATATTGTTAAAAAATGGATTTGCCTACGACAATTTTAAGTGGAAGGGTGATAGCATTTTTCATCATAGAGTTGAAATCATGTTTAAAAGTGCCAATAACAATTCAACCTTTCAATGTTCAGATCAATCTACATATTATGAAAATTATTATCAAAAGAATAAGGAAGTTATTAATGTGAGAGGATACGGTGAGGTTGTAAATAAAAATATTTATCCGGGAATTAATGTGAAGTACACCTTCAATGAAAATGGATTCAAATATGATCTGATTTTGCATCCGGGTTCAAGGTTGGACAACGTTGTGTTTAAAGTTCTAGGTGCACCGGTAAAAATTGAAGGTAGAGAGTTGATTTACTCTATAAATACCGGCAATTTAAAAGAACTAATTCCATTGAGCTTCCTTAAGGAATCCGGTAAAAAAGTTGAAGTTAGGTACGATCAAAAATGTTTGAACGAAATCGGATTCATTGCCGATGAATTTGCTTTGAATCAAACATTGATAATTGATCCGGTTCCTAAACTTGTTTGGGGAACTTATGTAGGTGACAACGGTCATGAAGAGTTTTTTTCTTCAGACTTAGATACTTTGGGTAATATTTATTCAGGAGGGACATGCACCAGTGTATATGTCTAGTACCTAGCACCTAGCACCTAGCACCTAGTACCTCAACCTCAACCTCAACCTTCTCCCCACTATTTAATAATTATCCTTACCTTTGCAGTCTGAAAAATCGAAGCATGCTGAATATCGTATTATTTGGACCGCCGGGAGCCGGAAAAGGAACACAAAGCGAAAAACTCATTGAGCACTACAACCTAATGCACTTGTCTACCGGAGATTTGCTTAGAGCAGAACGCAAAGCCGGCACAGATTTGGGTATTCAAGCCAATGCCTATATCGAAAAAGGAGAATTGGTGCCCGATGCCATCGTGATTGGCATGGTGAGAAAGAAGATTCTCGATAATACCACCGTGAATGGTTTTGTTTTCGATGGTTTTCCGCGCACCATCGCTCAAGGGATTGCCCTCGATCGCATGCTCGAAGCCATTGATTATGAAATAACCATGATGGTTTCTATGGAAGTAGATGAAGAGGAATTGGTAGCACGCCTGCTCAATAGAGGAAAAACCAGCGGTAGAGCCGATGATCAGGATGAAAAAACCATCCGAAACAGATTTCAGGTTTATCTCAATGAAACTGAACCCTTGAAGACATATTATCAAAGTCAGAAAAAACTCAGAACCATTGATGGTATAGGTACCATCGATGAAATATTTAATCGAATCTGTAATGCCATTGACGGTTAATGCGTGGCAGAAAGTAATTTCATTGATTATGTAAAGATTTGCTGCCGCTCCGGAAAAGGGGGTGGTGGATGTGTCCATTTTCATCGCGATAAGTTTACCTCAACCGGCGGTCCGGATGGAGGAGACGGTGGCCATGGCGGTAATATTATCTTAAAAGGGAACGGCCAATTATGGACGCTCCTGCATCTTAAATACCGCAAACATGTACTGTGTGAAAATGGTATAAAAGGTTCTGCTCTCAACAAAACCGGAAGAAACGGAAGGAATGAAATTCTTGAAGTGCCCCTTGGTACCGTAGCAAAGGATGCAGAAACAGGCGAAATATTGGGGGAAATTACCGAAGATGGTCAGGAATTCCTTCTATTGCCGGGTGGAAGAGGGGGGTTAGGAAACTGGCACTTTAAATCGGCTGCCCGTCAATCTCCGCACTACGCCCAACCGGGAGAAGAAGGAATTGAAAAATGGGTCATTCTTGAATTAAAAGTTTTGGCTGATGTAGGATTAGTGGGATTTCCCAATGCCGGAAAATCGACTTTGTTATCGGTGGTTTCTGCAGCAAAACCTGAAATTGCCAATTATCCGTTCACTACGTTGGTGCCGAACCTTGGAATTGTGGCCTATCGCGAAGACCGATCCTTCATCATGGCGGATATACCCGGAATCATCGAAGGCGCATCTCAGGGCAAAGGCTTGGGAATCCGATTTCTGCGTCATATCGAAAGAAATGCGGTGCTCCTTTTTCTCATACCGGCAGATTCTCCTGATATCATGGGTGAATACAATATCCTGCTCAAAGAATTAAAGGAATACAACGAAGAACTTCTCTTCAAACGTCGCGTGCTCGCCATCAGTAAAAGCGATTTACTTGATCAGGAGTTGATCGACGAAATCAAAACGGAACTGCCGGACAACCTCCCGACTATTTTCATATCTTCTTTGACTAGTTTGAATATCATGCCGCTCAAAGACCTTCTTTGGAAAGTCATCCATGAATAATTAGTCGGAAATTGGCACTTTTTGGGGTGCATTGTATAATTTCGCCGTCAATTGACCATTCATCCATGAAGATTTCCTACAATTGGCTAACCTCCATCCTTAAAACCGATAAATCACCGGAAGAAATATCCGCATTGTTGACCTCTTGCGGCCTTGAAGTGGAAGGTCTGGAACCTTTTGAATCGATCCGCGGTGGATTAAAGGGGCTCGTGATTGGAGAAGTCATCGAAAAAGAAAAACATCCGGATGCAGATCGCTTATCGGTAACCAAGGTTCGGGTAGGAGATGACGCATCACCATTATTGCAAATCGTGTGCGGAGCACCGAATGTCGCCGCCGGTCAAAAGGTGATTGTTGCACCGGTTGATTGCGAAATATTTCCGATGTCAGGAGAGCCTTTCACCATTAAAAAAAGCAAAATCAGGGGCCAGTTGTCTGAAGGGATGATTTGCGCCGATGATGAAGTAGGACTCGGAAATAGTCACGATGGCATACGCATTTTGCCGGAAGATGCCCCCGTAGGAACCTTACTTGCAGACTATATGAAACCCGATGCTGATGTTGTGTTGGAAATCGGTTTGACACCCAACAGGGGGGATGCTGCTTCTGTGTTAGGGGTTGCCCGCGATCTGAGAGCCATGACAGGAGATCAGGTGGTTTTACCGGATTTGGGAACCTTAAAAGGGACCAACCAACATCCGATCTCAGTGCAGGTGTTAGATTCTACCGCCTGTCCCAGATATTCAGGTGTTTATATCAAAGGTGTTTCGGCCGTGGCATCGCCTGATTGGATGCAAAATCGTTTAAAGGCCATTGGAATTAAGCCAAGAAATATTTTGGTCGATAGTACCAATTATGTGCTGCACGAATTGGGACAACCGATTCATGCTTTTGATGCCGACACTATTCAAGGGAACATCATGGTTCGCACGGCGGAGGCAGGTGAAAAAATGACCACCCTCGATCAGGTAGAACGCACTTTTCAAGGATTTGAATTGCTGATTTGTGACGAACACAAGCCATTAGCCATAGCCGGTGTTTTTGGAGGATTGCATTCGGGAGTGAATGAAAATACCACCCGTGTTTTTATCGAAAGCGCCTTTTTCGATCCGGCGTCTATCCGCAAAACGGCCAAATCACAAGGGCTCAATACCGATGCTTCATTTCGTTACGAAAGAGGTACAGATCCGGATATTACCTTATTCGCCATGCGGAGGGTAGCCGCTTTGATCATGGAGTATGCCGGTGGCAGCATCGAAGGAGGTGAATTGGATGTGTATCCGGCTTTGATTCCGCCCCATACTTTTGCCGTTCAACCTTTTAAAATCAGACAGCTTGCCGGCGCCGACATCCCGGATCAAACCATGCTGAAAATTCTGAATGGATTAGACATTGAAGTCGAAATACAAACCCAAGATTGGAAAGTGTCAGTTCCTGCAAGAAAACACGATGTGACCCGTCAGGTAGATATCGTGGAAGAAATATTGCGGATTTTCGGATATGACAACGTTCCCTTTAAAAAGAGCTTGCAAATTTCCGGATTATCGGGGGGTGAAAGCTATAAGCATCTATTCAGAAAAAAGATATCAGGATTTCTGGCAGCCCATGGTTTCAATGAAATCATGTCGAATTCGCTTACGGCGGAATCTAAATTAAGCGAAGATACTGCACCGGTGAGAATTCTGAATCCCTTAAGTGGTGAGCTCGGCGTGATGCGAAACCGGATGTTATCGGTGGCATTAGACTCCGTTGCCTATAATTTGCATAGGAAAAGCACCCATGTCAGATTTTTTGAATTTGGAAAAATCTATAGCAAAACAGACAGCGGTTTTGCAGAAGAAGACCGACTGATTTTGTTGGCGACAGGTAATAAAACAGAATCAACCTGGCAGGCAAAGCCTGAAAAAGCAGGGTATTTTTATATCAAAGCACTCGTAGAAGAAATTCTTCAAAAACTGGGTCGGAAATCAGCATTAAAAGACCTCGAAAAATGGGTGGAAATGGGGCCGGTTCCTGCTGAATTGCTCAAAGCTTCCGACATTAAACAGGAAGTGTGGTATGCCGACATCGCCTGGGGTAAAATGCTATCCTTTCCGGTGAAAATGGATTTCAAAACCACTGCGGTTCGTCGTTTTCCGGAAGTGAACCGAGATTTGTCGCTCGTGATTAAAAAGTCTGTGAATTATGCCGATATTGAAATTCTGGCGCGAAAA
>JBIIVF010000066.1:0-12672 GCA_044339595.1 Bacteroidia bacterium | reverse complement strand
TTATGATGCTCAATGTGCACGAAGGAGAATTGGTGATTGAAGAGAAAGGCATTTATTCCATTGAGAAGTTTATCGTAGCCCGCCGGTTGATGTATTGGCAAGTGTATCTGCATAAAACCTCCATCGCTGCTGATCGATATTTGATATCATCATTGAACAGGGCTAAATCGCTCATTTCAAATGGTGCAGAAGTATTTATGTCACCCTCGCTGTTATGGTTTGTGCAACAGGAAGGGAAAATTGAGCTCAATGATGAAATGCTTGAACAATTCAGCAGGCTGGACGATACAGATATACTGGTAACGGTAAAAAATTTCCGATTTCATGGTGATAAGGTTTTGAATTTGTTGGGCACGGCTATTACCGAACGAAAATTACCACGAATCACTTTAAGTGCTGAACCCTTTGCTGAAAGCATTATTGAAGAGCATCTCGTCAAAGTTCAAAAACGACTTGAAATTACGAGAGATGAGGCAAAATTCTTGGTGAATACTGGATTTGTTAAAAATGAAGCTTACAGGGATAAAGGACGTGGAATTCCGATTCTGATGAAATCAGGACGTGTGATGGACATCGCTAAAGCATCTGACAATTATTCTATTTCCGCATTACGAGAGATTGTTACCAAGTTTTTCATGATTACTCCGCGTTAAATATTTTACTTTTGTATTCTAATCAATTTTGTTTTGAAGCCAATATCTGCCGCTGAACTCGCTGAATTATTGAATGGTACCGTTGTTGGAGACAGCAGTGTAACCATCAGTGGAGTTTCGAAGATTGATCAAAGTTTGCCGGGTACCTTAAGTTTTATTTCCAATCCTAAATACGAAGTGCATTTGGCGGATACACAAGCTGCTGTAGTACTTGTAAATTCAGATTCTGCTTTAACCAGCAATCATACCGTCCTCATTAAAGTGGAGGATGCGTATTCTGCCTTTTGTCATGTATTAAATGTTTATTTCAATACCTACCGCAGTAAGTCAGGAATAGAAAATGGGGCCTATATTCATCCGGAAGCTCGCTTGGGAGAAGGCGTTTTCGTAGGTGCAGGCAGTTATATTTCAGCCGGTGCTCGCATTGGAGATCATGCCAAAATTTATCCCGGTACTTATATTGGAGAGCAAGTAGTTATCGGCAATAATACCGTTTGTTATGCCGGTGTAAAGATCTATCACGATAGCAAAATCGGTTCAGATTGTATTCTACATGCCGGTGTTGTGATTGGTTCGGATGGCTTTGGTCATGCACCCTTAAAGGACGGTACTTATATGAAGATTCCGCAGATTGGGAATGTGATTATTGAGGATAAAGTTGAAATTGGCGCCAATACCACTGTGGACAGGGCTACATTGGGAAGCACTATTATACGTAAAGGAGTAAAGTTGGATAACCTGATTCAGGTAGCCCATAATGTTGAAATTGGTGAAAACACCGTAATTGCGGCACTTACAGGTATTTCAGGAAGCGTAAAAATTGGTAAAAACTGCATTGTTGGAGGTCAAGTGGGGTTTGTTGGACATATTACCATTGCCGACGGAACTCAAATTGGCGCTCAAAGCGGGATTTCTAAAAATGTAACGGAAGAGCGGCAACAATGGATTGGTTCGCCCATAATGCCATTGCGTGAAGCTTTTAAAACGCAGGTTGTGTACAGAAACTTACCTTCCTTAAAGCAAAAATTAGAACAGTTAGAAACAGAATTAAAAGCACTTAAAAACGGACAACATGGATAACAGTCTTGAAATACTTCAAACGACCTTAAATGGCCCCGTTTCATTTTCAGGGGTTGGGCTACATACGGGCAATAAAGTTACCATGACCTTTTTGCCTGCAGAAGAAGATCATGGTTACATTTTTCAAAGAGTTGATTTAGAAGGTCAACCCAAAGTCCGCGCAGATGTTGACAACGTAGTAGATACCTCACGCGGCACTACCATCGAAGAAAATGGTGCAAGGGTTTATACGGTAGAACATGTTTTGGCAGCGTTGGCAGGATTAGAAATTGACAATGTATTGATTCAGTTGGATGCACCTGAGCCTCCGATTGCCGATGGCAGCTCCTACCCTTTTATTGAAGAACTCTTGAAAGTTGGAATTAAAGAGCAAAATAAAGAGCGCGAGTATTTTGAAATACCTAGAAATATAACTTTTAGAGAAGAAGAGCGCGGGGTTGAAATGATTGCCATGCCTTTGAATGATTACAGGCTTTCTGTAATGGTTGATTATAATTCGCCGGTTTTGGGCAGTCAGCACGCTTCCATTACAAAAATGAGCGAGTTTAAGGACGAAATTTCCAGCTGTCGTACTTTCTGCTTCTTGCATGAGTTGGAAATGTTGCTTGAGAATAATCTCATCAAAGGCGGAGATTTGAACAATGCCATCGTTATTGTAGATCGTGTAGTTGAAGATTTCGAACTGGAGCATTTGGCGAAACTTTTCAACAAACCAAAAGTGGAAGTTAAAAAGGAAGGGATATTGAACAATGTGCAATTGAGATTTCAGAATGAACCTGCCCGTCACAAATTGCTCGATATGATCGGTGATTTGGCGTTGGTAGGAAAACCACTTAAAGCTCAAATTATGGCCGCAAGACCCGGGCATGCCGCCAATGTTGAATTTGCACGAAAAATCAAAAAGGTGATGATTGAAACCAAAAAGATGCTCAAAAAGAAACAGGATATTCCTTTTTATGACCCTAATTTAAAACCGATATATAGCTACACGGAGATAGGACGCATAATGCCTCATAAATTTCCTTTTTTACTGGTAGATAAAATTGTAGAGCTAACCGATAAAAAAGTTGTGGCGGTTAAAAACATTACAGGAGATCAGTATTTCTTTCAAGGACATTTCCCCAATGAGCCGCTGATGCCGGGAGTATTGCAACTAGAATGTATGGCTCAAGCCGGTGGAGTATTGGTATTGCATGATAAGGAAGAACCTGAAAAATGGAGTACCTACTTTGTGAAAATAGAGAATGCAAAATTTAAAGACAAAGTGGTGCCGGGGGATACATTGGTGATTAAAATGGAATTAACGGCACCAGTTCGTCGTGGACTTTGTTTGATGCATGGAGAGGCCTATGTAGGAGACCGAATGGTTTGTGAAGCCGATATGATGGCCCAAGTAATAATGAATAAATAAGCGGTATGATACAACCCTTAGCATATGTAAACCCACAGGCAAAAGTTGCCAATAATGTGGTGATAGAACCTTTTGTAACCATTCACAAAAATGTGGAAATAGGCGAAGGTACATGGATTGGCTCTAATGTCACCATCATGGAAGGTGCGAGAATCGGTAAAAATTGTAGAATTTTTCCCGGAGCCGTTATTTCAGCCATTCCTCAGGATCTAAAGTTCGATGGTGAAGACTCTTTGGCGATAATTGGCGATAATGTAACCATTAGAGAATGCGTTACAGTTAACCGCGGCACCAGTGCATCCGGTAAAACGGTGATTGGTGACAATTGTCTATTGATGGCTTACGTGCATGTGGCTCATGATTGTGTGATCGGAATCAATGCTATTCTGGCCAATTCTGTACAACTAGCCGGTCATGTTGAAATAGGTGATTTTGCCATCATTGGTGGATTGACCGCCGTTCATCAATTTGTAAAAATTGGTCAGCATGTGATGGTCAGTGGCGGAAGTTTGGTGCGTAAAGATGTTCCTCCGTACACCAAAGCAGCGAGAGAACCCTTGAGTTTTGAAGGAGTCAATTCCGTTGGATTAAGAAGAAGAGGTTATACAAGCGAAAAAATCAATGAAATTCAGGATATCTATCGCATTATGTTTATCAGAGGCTTCAACAACAGCGCGGCCTTAAAGAAGATTGAAAATGAAATGCCATCCACCAGAGAAAGAGATGAAATTATCTTGTTTATCCGAGAGTCAGACCGCGGGATTATGAAGGGATATATTTCTAAAGGGTGAGTATTCATCTCGAAAATATTGGTAAAAAGTACAATCGTCAGTGGCTGTACAGAAAATTAAATTACGAATTTATTCAAAATGGCAGTTACTCTGTAACCGGTCACAATGGTAGTGGTAAATCTACGCTGATTAAAATGCTCTTGGGTTATGTGATGCCCACGGAGGGCGAGATTCGATGGGAATTGCCGAACAAAACGGAACCTGAAAACCTCTATCATAAATTAGCTTTTTGCGCACCTTACAGCGATTTGCCGGAGGAATTTACCTTGACCGAAGTCTTGAATTGGTATTTTGGCTTTAAGCCGATTGTGCAAGGAATGGATATTCATCAATTAATAACCATTGGCAGATTTACCAAGGATACCGGGAAAACAGTATCCCAATTTTCTTCCGGCATGAAGCAACGATTGAAATTACTCATGGCACTGCATACCGATGTTCCCTTGCTGCTATTGGATGAACCTACTTCTAATTTAGACAGTTTCAATACAGATTGGTATCTCGAACATATACAGGCCATAGCAGGGAAAAGGACTGTCATTATAGCGTCTAATGAACCTAAAGAATACTCGTTTTGTGAATTTGAGCTCAATTTGTCGAATTTTGCACCTACTGAACATTTGTCCTCGTTTTAAACTTGATAATCTAATTGTAATATGAAAAAACATCTCATCTGGAGTTTATTCCTTGCCCTCATAGTGGGTTCTTGTCAGCAAAATTTGAAAAATGCGAATAAGGCTGTCTTTGGTAAATATGGTGATACGACCTTTACCGCAGAGGGTGCCGTAAATGGTCAGGAATTATTGGCCATGCTCAAAGGAAAAGACAGTGTGGAAGTGAAGTTAAAAGCTCCGATTAATGCTTGCTGCCAAAAGAAAGGTTGTTGGATGAATGTAGATTTAGGCAAAGATATTGAAATGCGCGTCAAGTTCAAAGATTATGGATTTTTCGTGCCATTCAACAGCTCAGGACATGTTGCGATCATGAACGGTACAGCTTATATCGATACCGTGAGTGTTGCAGAATTAAAACACTTGGCTGAAGATGAAGAACTTTCTCAAAAGGAAATTGATGCCATCACGGAGCCTGAAATTGAATATACCTTTATGGCTTCAGGTGTTATTATTGAATAAAGTATGTTTAAACGATTAATTTGCGCCTTAGTAGGCGTTGTATTTATGATGGGGTGCAATAAAAATCCGTCGCAATCGAGTGAAGCCGAGAAGCCCGATATGTATAAAACATCTGAACTTGCACAATTGATGCGTCAGATGTATCAGGATAATGACAGCATCAAAGCAAAATTATTGCGAGGAGAGTGGCCGGATTCACTTCCCTCCTATTTCGCGAGCATTCACACAGCGAAAGCTACAACTCCATCGGATATCAATGCAACATACAAAGCGTTGGCAGATGATTATCTTCATCGTTTCGATTCCTTGAAAAATGCTTCACCTACCGTGAGAATAGATGCCTACAATTATTTGGTGTCCGGTTGTATATCCTGCCATCAAGTTTATTGCAATGGGCCTATTCCCAAAATTCAAAAGTTGTATATCCGCTAACCGAACAAAATTCGGAAATAGAAAAGCGGATTGAACAGATTTCTGCGCAAATCGGTATGGTTAAACATGTCCGTTAAGGTATTTTTCAGGTAATCATTTTTACCGGATTTTCTAATGACCCAATTGAATAATGGTTTTAAATGACTCAGTTGTTGTAAACCTCTACTCAGTTTGAGTTCCATCCAGATTTTTTGATATACTTCCTGGTCATAAGAAGATAAAATTGATGCATCAAAACGGTTAGCTTTCATGGCTTCAGCAGTTTTAATTGCGGCCATTCTTCCGCTGATAATCGCGTTGGAAATACCTTCACCGGTAAACGGATCAATGAGGGAACCGGCATCGCCGGTGAGCAAGAAATTGTTTCCACTCAGTTTTATCTTTCTTGAACCCAGTGGTAGCAGCCAACCTTTAGGTTTTTCGAGGGCATGTGCATTTTTAAATCGAGAAGAAATTGTAGGATGTTCTTGAATAATTTGCTCAAATACTTTGGTTAGGTTTACCTTTTTCTTTGAAATGGCCGATGATAACATCCCGATTCCTACATTACATTGGTCATCCGGCAGTGGAAAAATCCAGAAATAACCAGGCTGAATAGAATCGATAAAATGTAATTCTATAAATCCGCGAGGGTGCATCCCTTCTACCCCTTTCCAATATTGTCGCAATCCGGCACAAGTATGCGAAGGCTTGCTTATTACATCCGATAACTGTCTTGACGTGCGCATTCGGCCACCATCTGCCGCAATAAGCAGTTGGGTCTCACAAATTACATTTCCTGCTTCATTGAATATTTTTAAGAAAGAAGTGTCTGTTTCAACTTTTTCAACTTTTTCATAGATAATATGGGCAAAATTGGGATCCAAATGATCAAACATCATCCGATCAAATTGAATTCGGCTGCAGATGTATCCGGGTGGATCTATTCTGACATCTTCCGTTCTTCGAAATGGGATTTCAGTAACACTGTTATCCGGAGACGTAAAAATAATGCCATGAGATTCCAGCGCTTCCTGACTGGTCGATAATTCTTGGTAGACCTCCGGAAAGTGTCTTTTTAGCTGAGTAAGCACTTTCCCGCTCAAAGCGTCCCCACAAATTTTATCCCTCGGAAAACGCTCTTTTTCGAGCAGTATATGGGGGATTTTGAGTTGACAAAGGGTCAGAGAAGCTGCCAGACCTGCCGGACCCGCACCCAAAATGACCGGAGCATCGGTTAGGTCAATTTTCATCTGACAATGGTCAGTTTTTTCGAGGTGCTACCCCACTCGTTTGACTTCATCTGAACGAAATAAATACCCGGTGGTAGTTCTGACAAAGCGATGTGCAGCATATTTCCGTTCACTATATGTTTTTGAAGGATTTTCCCATCCAGAGAAAGCAAAGAAATGTCTCCATTCACATGATTCGACCATTCTAAACGAACCGTTTCATTGGCTGGATTAGGATACATTTTGAAATTAGTTTTTGTTGAATTCCAGGTAGAACCTGGCTTTTCATATTTTGTCAAATGGCCTCTTAAGAAGTTAAGCCCCCCTCTGGAATTGCCGGTTAGAATATCCGCAATCGTATCACCATTAAGATCTGCTGCAAATGGTTTGATTCTGGCACCTAAGTCGTGGTTGTAAAATGATCCTCCTCCAAAAGTAATGGAATCACTCAGTTTGAACGTTCCATTGAGGTTTCGCTCGATATTTCTGTAAATTTTAACATATCCTTCCAGTCCTCCCACCAATAAATCATATTTGCCATCGTTATCTAAATCAGTCACTTGAGGACAGCTGTAGCCATTAAAATTGTAACGGGGCGGATCAGTTGGAAAAAGTTCATTGATGATCACAAACCCAAAAGAATCCGATTTCCAAGTAAATTGAGCATTTAAAGGGGTGCCGGTATTTTCATACCAAACAATATTTCCTTCTCTGGTGCCTACAAGCAAATCAGTTTTGCCGTCTCTATTTAAATCTACAAGCTGTGGCGCAGGATAAGTAGAAACATTAAGATTAAAGGCTTCTCTTCCAATGATTTTGTAGTTTGGCGAGCTCAGGGTTCCAATATTCTCATAAAGCGCAAAATTCCCATTTTCTGTGCCCATCAACATTTCCGGATTTCCGTCATTGTTTAAATCGCCAAAAGTGGGATAAATACCTTTCAGAGAATCATTCGAAATATTCCATAAATCGGCCACTTTGTGTTTGAACATAGGCGTTTTGGATGTACCGACGTTTTCAAACAAAGTTAAACGATCATGTTTATCGCCCGTTTTATAATGATCGCCATTAGAAACTATGATCAAATCGAGGTCTTTATCTCCATCCACATCGTGTAAAACGGGTTGTGACATCGCTCCTAAGTCGATCATATCGCCCACTAAGAAATCTTTCTTAGAAAATTGAAAATCAGGAAGGGCCGTTGTACCAAGATTTCTTAAAAAGGTTACTTGATCTGTTTCTTTTACCGGATAATCAGTCTTTCTAGACTCATTTCCAGACAAGATCATGTCTTTTTGGCCATCTTGATCAATGTCGATGAAGTAAACAGCCGGTGCCAACGCCATGGCTTTCCGGGCATCGGCATCCACATAAAATGAATCAATCCGAATGAAGGTGTCGATACTTCTGCCAAAGTCCTTCTTGCCATTTATAATGAGCAATAAAGAATTGTTTAGATCTTCGCTGTTGCCAATAAACAGATCTTTGTCACCATCATTGTCTACATCATAAAATGAGAGGGTTTTACTGGCACAATGTTTCTTTTTATATCGATAAGATTTGTTAGGGAAAAAGCACTTTGCTCCCAAGGCAAGTCCGTTTACATCTTCACCCAAGTTACCAAAACAACGATCCGGAATTTCAAAGGATCGCTCATTCAGCGATTTTTTGTTCTCGATCGCATTGTTCTGATAAAAGACGAGTTCAGTTCCGCAATAATCGGTCGATAGAAAGTCTATATCTCCATCCAGATCAACATCATCGATAGCAGGATGATTGCCAATCCAAAGCACAAAATTACTGCTGTCGAAAGGTGGGTTTCCAAAATTGTAGGCATTTAAAAATGAGGAAGGAATTTCAAAATAATCTCCTTTATTCTCGGCCAGTTTAACGTAACCGTCAAACGGATCCCGATACCAGCAATCTTCTCGCCCATCTTTGTTATAATCGTTTAATAACAGGATATCTTCGCTTTTTGGGAATCGTTTTTCATATTGCGGATCATAGGTATATTGAATTTTTCCTTGTGGATCGGTGTAAGCGATATAGGTTAAAATACTGCTTCCGCTTCTGTCAAATACTACTATATCTTTTTTGCCATCTGCATTCAAGTCAATGGAAGATAATTGTGGTTGGTTTAAGCCTCCTCCCCAGGGATTTTTCAAAGTATCATTATTGGCGTTAATAACCGGTGTTTCGAAATTAAATCGGTAATATAGGGTATCTTGCTGACCCAGTGCAGAAAGGCATAGAATGGTTAAAAAAGCAAGATATAACGGCTTTCTCATTTTGTAATGATTAATTTTTGGGTCACAATGATATGATTTTGAAGATGAATTTCCAGAAGGTAGCATCCTGAGGCAAAATTTGAGACGGATATCCAAGATTCATTCGAATTCAAAAGTTCAGCACCCTGCATGTTGCGCAGGATTGCTTTTTGAAAAGCAGGAACGGTTTTAATTTCAACCCATTCACTTGCCGGAACCGGAAATATATGTACGGTTGGTTTTTCTTCCTTAAGCGGGGTAATTGAAACGGTGTAGTTTAACAAAAAAGCATCAACACCACCCCTTGCGCTCCCACTCACCAAAATGGTTTGGCCTGTTTTCTTATCCTTGTTTACAGTAATCTTCCCGTAATTACCTGAAGAAAATACGCCATTTCCTAGATGGACGATATTAAAGGTAGTATCTTCTATCCAAGCATCGAGTATTCCAGCCTGGTCATCCATTTTAAAACCACGTATAGTACCTTCTTTATTGCTCACCAGAAATCGGGTTCCGAAAATTGAATCTGAAAGAAACGCTATTGAGGTGTTGCCAACCTGATCGTACACCAATGAATCGACCCAAGTTTGCGTATTTGGATCATATATGGTGCTCCAAACCATGGGGTTGAAATTTATTTTCCCCAGCGAGTCGGTCACCAAGCTAAACGATGGATTTGATGGGGTTCCGGTATTCCGAAAATAATAAAAGTTACCATTCAAACTGCCTGATATTAAATCTATTAAACCGTCTTTATCTAAATCAGCGGCAGCGGGTGTGGCATATTCTTGTTGGATGGATAACCCAGCAGCCCAGTTGGTTTTCTCAAATATTATTTCGTTCGAAATAGATGAATTTTTCCAGATTTGAAGTTGACCTTCTTTGTTACCCATGATTAGGTCTAAGCGGTTATCTGCATTGTAGTCTCCTAAGGCAATACTCAAACCCTCCATGGAGTCGGAACTTATGTTGCTTAAGTCATCGGAAAGCTTTTTAAAACGATGATTACCCAATCCCAAGTAGACTGTGATTCTGTCTGAAATTCCCCTCGTTTGACGTATGTTGCCATTGTGACCCACGAGCAAATCAGCGAGGCCATCTGCATTGATATCACCCATGGCCGGACTGCTATAGGCACCAATTTTATTAAACAAATGATTGAATATATGTAATGTATCTAGCACAAAATCAAATGATTGACCTTCATCAATATCTCTATACACTTGAAATACACCATTTTGATTTGGGAAATTGGAAACATCATTGGACTCTGCCGGCGCTACCAAAAGCAGCACTTCATCTTCCGTGTTTAATAGATAAGCAGCGGCATAAATATCCGCCTTGGCTGGGATTTCAGGGTATTCAAAGTTAAAATCAATGATGGTGTCTCTTTTGAATCCAAAATCCTTTTTCCCATTTTTTAAGTAGATCAAATCACTGTATCCAGCATTGCCCAGAAGTACATCCTGATCTCCGTCTGCATCTCGATCAAAAAGCAAGATGCTTGACCCCCCGCCATGTTTTTTATAACGATAATACGATCGTCTGCAAAACTGATAGCGAGTCAAAAATATTTCATTGGTATTGGCACTTTCACTGAAGTCACCCCAGCATTCGTCCGGCATTTCAAATGAGGGTGGATCAAGTGGCAGTTGGTTTTCGGTGGAATTATTTAAAAATAGCGTTACCCCTAAGCCTGTAGATTGTAAGGTAATAAAATCAACGTCACCATCCATGTCTACATCTTCAATGGCCGGAATGTTATTTCTATCACAAAATATGTTACTGGTATCTATCAAATTGGAGAAATTGTAAGCTCTTACGGCATCAGAAACGTGCTCGAACTTACAGTATTTGTCACCGATCTTGGTGACATTGCGGAAGAGCATCACAGAATTGTAATATTCGTTTCGGGTCCATAAATCCGGCTTTCCATCTTGGTTATAGTCTTTCAATAGCACCCAATCACTCACTTTGGGGAATATGGTTTCAAATTCCGGACTATGAACATATTCACCTTTTTTGATATACAGATAGACCAGGATTTTTCGACTATGACGGTCAAATACAAACAGATCTTTTTTGCTGTCATTATTCACGTCGAGCATAGAGAACATGGGTGAATTGGCGCCACCGTGCATCATTGAATTCCTATTGGATGAATCCATTTCAATTAATTTCAAGGAAGAAAAAGTAAGGCCCTTTTGTGCAAACACAGGATTGATCATGGAGCAGGTTATCAACATAATGAAACCTATACAAAAGAGCAGCATTTTGCGCGCTATCATTCTATGACTTAAGATTGCATAAAGATACGATTCGTTGCGTCAAAATACAAAAAAATCAAACATGAGTATCCAAAAGATTTACCAGAAACTGAAAGAGCAAGACTTTCAATTTTCAACAGACTCAAGAAACATCCAACCCGGAGTCATATTTTTTGCCCTCAAGGGGAGCAATTTTAATGGGAATGAATATGCTACTCAAGCCATTGAAAAAGGAGCCTCATGGGTTGTGATTGACGAAGCAGATAAAAGCTTCGGAGATCGATGTATTGTAGTCGATGACGTATTAAAAGCTTTGCAATCGGTATCCAGTGAAAGGCGAAAGGAATTAAACATACCTGTGGTGGCCATCGGCGGAAGCAATGGTAAAACCACCACTAAAGAATTGGTTGCCGGTGTGTTGTCTCAAAAATATAAGGTGCATGTGACACCGGGCAATTTTAACAACCACATCGGAGTGCCAATCACTTTGTTGAGATGTCCGGAAGATGCTGAAATGATGGTGGTTGAATTGGGTGCCAATCATCCCGGTGAAATTGCTGAATTGTGTGAAATCTCAAGCCCTGACTTTGGTTTGATTACCAATATCGGCAAAGAACACTTAGAAGGCTTTGGAGATTTAGAGGGTGTAGCCAGGGCAGAATCAGAGCTTTATCAGTATCTGCATGCCCATGGCGGCAAAATCTTTATCAACATGAATGATCCCTGGCTCAAAAATATGAGCAAACGATTTAGCACGTTTATGGGGTATGGACACCCATCGAATGCCGATTATTTCATTTCAGGGGATTTACATTCCATTATCCCGGGAATCAAAGGAGAAATTGAGGGTCATACATACGAATCTGTTTTGATGGGCGCGTATAATTTTGACAATATTCTGGCGGCTACTGCCATTGGGAAGTATTTTGATGTGCCGGTGGATCAAATGCAGAAGGCCATTCAGTCATATGTGCCGATAAACAACCGATCCCAGATCGTTGAAACGACCCATAACTGGATTTTACTGGATGCGTATAACGCCAATCCAAGCAGTATGGAAGCCGCATTGAAAGGCTTTGCTACGTTAGACCGTTCTCCAAAAATCGCCATCTTAGGCGATATGTTTGAATTGGGCAGTCACAGTGCATCAGAGCACCTGAACATGGTAGAATTGGCGCTATCCCTGCCATTAGACGAGGTTTATTTTGCAGGTGCTGAGTTTGCAAAAGCAAATCGAGGTAAGGGGCATTTCTTTCACAGCTATGAAACCTTAGAATCTCACTTTAAAGAACATCCGCTGAACAAGACCTGCGTTTTGATCAAAGGTTCTCGAGGAATGGCTATGGAGCGTTTATTAAACGTTTTATAGCTACTGACTGATCAGTTTGTGTCTTAAGTGTTTGGCAGTTAGGCTTTCGTTATTATTC
>JBIIVF010000149.1:0-5617 GCA_044339595.1 Bacteroidia bacterium | reverse complement strand
GCCCGCTTTTGGGCCGATATCAATGAGGTGGTCGGCACTTTTCATGATATCTTCATCGTGTTCTACCACGATGACCGTATTTCCGCATTCTTGTAAATGACGGATTACCCGAATGAGATTGGCCGTATCTTCAGGATGTAAGCCAATGCTGGGTTCATCCAGAATGTAGGTAGATCCAACAAGGCTGCTCCCTAGAACCGTAGCCAAATTGATACGTTGAGACTCCCCGCCGGATAGAGTAGAAGAAAGACGATTGAGTTGAAGATAACCAACCCCCACATCCATGAGGTAGCTCAAACGATTTTGTATTTCACTCAAGATTCGTTTCGCCATCGTTTCATCTGAATCTATAAAATGGACATCATTGAAATAGCCAAATGCATCTTCTACCGTCATTACAATCAATTCGGGCAGACTGATACGCTTGGAGTCAACGCTCATCAACGTTTCTTGATCAATTACAGGTAGTTTTACATAAGAGGCATCCTTTCTGAGTCGAGAACCATTACAATCAGGACAAGTGGTTTTCCCTTTGTACTTGCTCAACATCACGCGGTACTGAATCTTATAGCTTTGTTCTTCCAAAAACTTAAAGAAATCGCGAATACCTTTTATTTTACCATCGCCATTCCATAAAAGGTTGACTTCTTCTAGCGACAAGTCTTCATAGGCCCTGTGCAGAGGAAAATCTTTGTGTATTGCCTTTGCACCAAAGTCTTTCATCCATTGTGACATGACATCACTTCTCCAAGGCGCCACGGCCCCTTCATAAACAGACAAAGAAGTGTCAGGAATAACAAGTTGTTCGTCGATGCCAATGACAGATCCGTATCCTTCACATGTCTTACAGGCGCCATAAGGGTTATTAAAACTTAAGAAATTTACGTTGGGCATTTCAAAAGTCATCCCGTCGGCTTCAAACTTATTTGAAAAATACTCGAATGAAACATGTCCATCTTTAAAGGTTCTTACCAAAATTTCGCCGTTTCCTTCCCAAAATCCGGTTTGGGCTGAATCAGCGAAGCGTGAAGATTGATCCGCATCCGAATGGTCTTTGATCAGACGGTCGATGAGCAGATAATATTTTCCGGATTCACCGGTTTGAAGTAAATCTTCAATTTTAAATATTACCCCTTCCGCGTTGATGGCTCTTGAAAACCCTTTTTTAAGTTCCAATTCAAGTTTTTCATTCAACTGCTTTTTATCTTCCGGTAGCTGCAGCAAAACGAAACACTGCGTACCTTCCTCGAATGATTCAAAAAAGTCGATGACATCTTTTACATTATGACATTTTACCTCTTTCCCCGATATCGGCGAATATGTTCTACCAACCCGCGCAAACAGTAATTTGAGATAATCGTAAAGTTCAGTGCTTGTAGCCACGGTTGAACGCGGATTTTTGGTATTGACCTTTTGTTCAATGGCTATGCACGGAGACAATCCTTTTATATCTTCTACATCCGGTTTTTCGAGCTTTCCGAGAAACTGACGAGCGTAAGAAGAAAGACTTTCTACATAGCGTCGTTGACCTTCGGCATACAAGGTGTCAAAAACCAAACTTGACTTTCCGGAACCCGAAACTCCGGTTACTACTGTGAATTTATTTCTCGGGATGTTAACACTGATTTTTTTGAGATTGTGCATCCCCGCCTTTTTGATCTCAATGTACTTTAAATCAGCATCTTGCATATTTTTGGGTTTCCTGTTAATAGGAAAGCGCAAAGATGGGTTCAAAAAATTATTTTAAAAATAAATTTGGATAAATCATTGGGCTTATTTATCTTGCTCATTAAATAGACCCATTAAACCGTTTTCGCCTATAGAATAACACATTTACTTTTTACTTTAGTTTTTTTGAACTCGTATATATTCAATGTAAAAGGAAAGTGTTATGAAAGCCAGTCTAATTAATGATCAGGAACTCATCCGTCTCTATCTGGAAGGTAATGAGGCATGTCTCGAAATGCTTATCAAAAGGCATAAACGCAAAGTGTTCACCGCAATTATCATGATCGTTCATGACCGTTATATTGCTGAAGACATTTTTCAGGAAACCTTTATCAAAGTTGTAAAGACCCTTAAAGGAGGAAAATACAACGAAGAAGGTAAGTTCTTGCCTTGGGTGATGCGCATTGCCAGAAATCTCTCCATAGACTATTTCAGAAGGTCTAAACGCATGCCCAAGATCACCACTTCTGATGGTGAAGATGTATTTCGCACCATTCAAATTGTGGAAGAAAATCGTGAGGATAAAATGATTCGCATGCAGAAAGAGCAAACCATCCGCGATCTAATCAAATTATTGCCGGAAGAGCAGCGGGAAGTCATTATTTTACGTCATTATGCAGAACTGAGTTTCAAGGAAATTTCTGAGATTACTCAAGTGAGCATTAACACTGCTTTAGGCAGGATGCGTTATGCCTTGAATAATTTGCGTAAACTTATTTCTGAAAAATCATTGAGTTTGCAATAAAATGATTTTATATTCGTTCATATGGTAATGACAAGCCTATGAACCTGAATACTACTCAAGACTCTATCCTTCTCTATCTTTACAATGAACTCAACACTGCTGAAAGACGGGCAGTTGAAAAATCCATGCAGAGTAATGCTTCACTTCGGGAATATTACGAAGAACAAAAGCAATTATTGCGCAGTTTGGATGAATGCAGCTTTGAACCTTCAGAAACCAGTGTTCAAATTGTGATGGAAGAGTCACACTCCACCAACCTGGAGATGATTTAATTTTTTTGTTTCTAGGCTGAGTTCTTTTCTAGAATTCGGATCTAAAAAAAATCAACCATTTTCTGATGAGGGTCAATATACTGTTCCTATTGAATTTGAATTAGGTGCGCCCTATCCCAGGTAGGAATTATCTAATTGGTGTTTTGGAATTAAAATGTATAACTCACCGCCAAACTAGGCAGAATGGGTAATTGATTGACACGTTTATAAGACACCCTGTCGAAATAGAAAATATTGTCGCGGTTGTATATGTTCGTGCAACTGGCAATGATTTCAACCTTTCGCTTGATAGATGTTTTCTCTGATTGTATTTTAAAGGTACGTTTTAAAGAAGCATCCAATCGATGGTAATAAGGCAACCTGCCTGTGTTGAGGTCGGCGTATGATATGCCAAGTGCGCCGTTGTCTGTTAAATAATTCGTCGCAGCTCCATTGGAAAAATCGAGGTTTTCATAAAATCCCTGGGTAAGGGTAAATGGAAATCCACTACCGAAATTCCAACGGGCATTAAACTCCCAATCGTAATCTTTTTCTCTGAGTTTGCCGAATGCGTAAGAGGTAACAATGTTAATGTTGTGTCTTCGGTCGAAATGCGGCTGATATCTTCTGATACCATCAAATCTATTCACAATATTGTAGGAATAAACGGTCCACAGGTAAAGTTGTTTTCCCGTAAACTTATACGTTACATCAAAGCCTTTCGCTACTCCTGTTTCAACAATAAAATCTTTGCGTTGATATTCCGGTTTAGATTGATTTTCTCGATTATCGTCAAATATCTTATCTCTATTGATATTGGCAATTTGGGTAAAATTTTTGATGTAGGTTTCAATGTTGATTTCAGATTGATCTGTGATGTCAATTTCGAACCCGCCTACAGCATGAAGGGCTTTTTGCATTCTGTGCCCTACATATTGACTTCCAATGGTTTCTGGAAGGTCGTCAGGCCCTGAAAGGAAACCGTAAAACAAATTCACCACATCCCGATCTGAAATGGCAGAAATTAAGTTTTGAGAATATGAACCTGCTGCACCTTTAAATCGTAGCATTTTGGTGATGTTGTATTTGAGCCTCAATCGAGGTTCTGGCGACGTATTATTTAAGGATGCATAATGTTGTAATCTGAATCCCGGCTCTATGATTAAACGTTTTTTGTACACCTTCTTGTAATAAATGAAGGCGTTGATTTCGGTGGTATTTTCACTTTGGGAAATAAATCTTCCTACCGAATTGTATAAACTAAAATCTGTTTTAAAACCGGTCAATTGCATGCCGTAGTGCAATTCATTGTCATTCATGAAGTAATTGAAATTCAAACCTACATCGAAGCCATCGATGCCGCTGCTGCGTGGTTTGTTATCTGCTTCCTTTTGATTGATCAAGTAGTTGCTGAAAGCAAAATTTCCATCGATGATGGTTTTAGTTCCATCGGGTATGATGAGAAACTTTGTACCGAATCCTTTTGATTTCCAATCATAGGCAGTGGCACTTTTGAAATCTACCTTATCATTATAATCGAAATAGAAGAAATTGGCCTTGCTTCCATTGGCAGCGTTGAATGACATTTTGCCATAGAAGTCGCTAAAAGAATAAGGCAATTGCTCCTCTCCCACGTAATTATAAAACACAGAGGACGATTGGTCGAGATACGAATTTTTATAGGATACAATGTAGGAGCTATTCCCTTTGCCTTGTTCGAATTTACGCAGTGGACCTTCGAGCAGCAATTTTGAAGTAAAAGGGTTCACGTTTACTTTACCTGCCAAATTGTTCTTATTCCCGTCGCGGGTTTTCACATCTACAATTGCGGAAATTCTTCCGCCATATTCAGCCCCGAAACCGGCAGAATATACCTCTGCTGATTTGATGATATCAGCATCAAATACAGAAAACAATCCAATGGAATGAAATGGGTTATAAATCGTCATTCCGTCTAAAAGAACTTTATTCATAACCGGTGAACCACCTCTGATGTAAAGCTGTCCGCCTTGATCTCCTGAGAAAACGACGCCCGGTAAAACCTGAAGATATTGAACTAAATCAGGTTCTCCTCCCACGGTAGGAATTTGTGTAAGTTGTTTGGGGGTAATTTTAATTTCACTCACCGACGTATTGGTGGTTTTTTTCCTTCTTTCAGCACTTACTTTATATTCTCCGATGTCATAAGCTCCTTCGGATAAATAGAAATCCTTCTTGATGATTTTTCCTGCTTTGATTTCAACTAATGCAACGGAAGAGTCATACCCAAGGCTGGTGCAAATAATGGTGTATTTACCAGGCTCAATTTTAGCGATATTATAAAAACCATTTTCATTAGAAGAAATGCCTTGGCGGGTCTCTTTAATGATTATATTCACATAAGACAATGGCTCACCTTTCTGTGCCGAATATATAAATCCTCTGATTTCACCCGTTTGGGCAAATAATTTGGTCAAATTAATGCCACAAATCAGTCCTATTAAAATAATTTTACGCCACATTTGTTTAAGAGTTTACAATGTTACAGTAATTCTGCGTTATGATATCTAAGTCTTTGAAAGCTAATTGTAAAATTAATCAAGTACCATTCGGTATTTTCTTACCTATGCTCTTTTTGTGGATGATGTTTTCATCTTGTTCAAAAGACCCTAAATGGATAGAGATTCCGCAAATCGACCCGAAGACCACTCCATTTACCCCTGATTTGCCTTCCTACTTCCCCCCTATGCCTGTTCCGGCAGAAAACCCTATTACCGTTGAGGGAGTAGCTTTAGGAAGACGATTGTTTTATGAGCCCATGCTGAGCGGAAATAATACTCAATCCTGCGCCAGCTGTCATCAGCAGCAAGCTTCATTCGCACATGGTGGGGTTAAATTCAGCAAAGGGATTGAT
>JBIIVF010000151.1:0-5523 GCA_044339595.1 Bacteroidia bacterium | reverse complement strand
AGGGGGTCAATTTGCAGCGATTTTGGGGGGTCAATTTCCTCCGACGGAAGGGGGTCACTTTCCTCCGACGAAAGGGGGTCAATTTCAGCGTTTTTTCCAACATGCAAGCGAAAAATAAAATATGACTAAAATATGACATACAATATCGTTTACAAATGGCGATTTACCGATATTCGTGTTAATAAATTACTACAACAATGAAAAATAAAATTTTAGTATTATTTGCTTTATTAGCAGCTAGCATCGAGTTGTATGCTCAAGCTCCGCCGCAATTGTATTTGGTATGTAAAAGACCATTAGGCGAAAATTGCAACTCTTCAAATCAACCAATTTCTTGTAGCCATGTTTACAGTAATGTAGACCCATGTTCCATTTATCAATATTGGTCATATGACCAACAAGGTAATCCAGTCAAAGTAAGTTGTTGTTCTTATTCTGGCACATCTGTTTACAATAATGTTGTATACAATTTCGGGGGACATAATTTTTATCTTGGCGATACGAACAAGGTGGTTAATATCAAATGCAATGGAACTGGTCCTTTACAGTCATTTTATAATTTCGCAAGCTTGGTAAGTAATTATACATGTCCTGGCGTTTCATTTTTAGACAACGGTGATTCACTGATTATTAATTTATATGACCAGGATACTATAACACCTTTTATCAAAAGTGGAACAATAATTAGGTTAGCTTTTGCACTTACTGATATTGATTTGATTTGTAATGGTCCATTACCATTTTCACTGTTTTTCAATGAAATAAAAATAGACCAATACCCAAGTACTGAAATCAAATTTGTTAACAATCCAATCTTAAATAGTAATTTATTATTTGAATTTGTAAATCAAGATGCATTATCAATTATTCGAAATATTGAGATAATAGACATTAAGGGTTCTGTAATTTTACATATTCCATTATCAGTTTTAGAATCTCAAGGAATTCAGAAATCAATTTCTTTAGCTGATTTTAATAGTGGTATATACTTCTTAAGAATCCAAACAAAGTTGGAAACTTCATCGCATAAATTTATAGTTAATAAGTAAATGAGCCATTACCTAATTTCTAAATAAGGAGTAATCCATTTAGAAATTATCGGTTTATCAAAAAGTGGAAGTTAACACGCTTCCACTTTTTTATGTGGTTTCCTTGATATGACAAGTATAATATCCATATTTTCAATAGCTTGCTTCATCATAGTTTTAATGCTCGCATTAAAAAAGAAGAATATGTATTTTGAGTCTTGATTCATCCAAAATCACTTTATTAATCAAAAGTAAAATCAATAAAATACAAATTTAGCCTGAGATTTTAATGCATACATTTCTTTGAGTGGATCGCCTCAATAAATCAGATTGGATTAAAATACTCGTTTGAATTAAGAAATGGATTTCAGCTTTGAAATCTTAAGTATTGGGATATGTGATTTTTTAGAGCTAATAAATCCAATTTCTTATTAGTTAACACAATTGCAATGTGACTTTTCTTTCTGAAGAAAAGGGAATCAGAGCTTTGGTATTTTATTTGCAAAATCTTCGTTGTCGAACAAGCCCAGACTTTTTAGATACTTTTGAAAACTTCCGTAATCTTTATGACCGGTTTGTTTCATGATATCATCATCACTTACTCCGGCTTTATGAGCTGCGATCACCCCTGTATGTTTCCAGCTGTATAGTGTGTATTCTTTTGGATATTTCAATTTATTCAACACCCATTGCCTGAATTTCTCACCGATTCCTGAAGTTTTGGATTTAACAGGTCCCGGGTTCAATTTATCTTTTGAAAAAATAAACCATTCAGGATCCATCTTCCGGATGCCGCGCTTCTCAATTTCAGCATCCAAACCGGGAGGGATGATTATATGTCTCTCCGCTCCATTCTTGCTGATGGACGCTTCCAAATAAATCTTATTAGGCACATACATCCCAATGTGCTTTACTTTCAAATGCGCTATCTCATTGGTACGGGCAAGAGTGTAATACATGAACTTAACCAAGAAATCCATAGCCGGATATCTTTTCATGAAGTCAAGTATTTCTCGCTGTTGATGTGGTAGGTAGGCAATGTTTTTGCCCAGCGGTGTTTTTAGCCGCGGAATCTCCTTCCATGGATTTGATTTTGTGTACTGAAGCTTTATTGCTTCATTCCAAATAGTTCTTAATGTCAACAAGTGGTTATTGATGGATCTGGGCGATAATCCTTCATTTTTCAAATACAGGATGTACGCTTTCGCTTTCGAAACATCAAATTCATCCATCGTTATAAGCTCTTGATGCTCGGTAATGAACTGATCTAACCGATTGGTTATGCTAACATAGGTGTTTTTTGTTCGAATTTTGGCGAAGTGCCAACTATCCAGGAGCTCACCAATTACAGCCTTAACTGCAATCTTCCCGGTCCGCGAGTTGTGATTGTTCTGGATGGCAATTCGCTCTCTTACGCCCTGGTATCGATCAATAATTTTCCCTTCCGCTAATCTTTGGGTTATCTCATGGCACAGCTGATTGGCGAGCAATTCTTTGTGAGCGAGGGAAGTGCCCTCAATTAATTTGAAATATTTTTTTCTGACTACTTTGTTCTTTTGAGCATCGAAGACAAAAAATTCTATATACCAACGCTGATCTTTTGCAGTTGGCGATGGCTTTACAAAGCGAGCAGGCTTGAAATATTTCAGAGGTAAATCTGTCACAACATTGAAGGCTAAAAACAAAATTTGGACTGTCACTTGAACTGTCACTAAGTCCAATTCAGTCAAGAACAAGGGTCTGAAACCCTTGCTCTGTCTGAATTCGTTCAGGGTACCTGGGACGGGAATCGAACCCGTACGGGCATCACTGCCCACAGGATTTTAAGTCCTGCGTGTCTACCTATTCCACCACCCAGGCAGCGCTTTAAAAAAAATCCCGCTCGGAGCGGGATTGGAGCGAGAAACGAGGTTCGAACTCGCGACCTCAACCTTGGCAAGGTTGCGCTCTACCAGCTGAGCTATTCTCGCAATTGAACCTGTTGGCCCTGCCTTTTCTCAAAAGCAGTGCAAATATAATACTCCAAAATACTCTGTCAACCTTTGAGAAGAAAAATTCAGTATTTTTTTCTTAACCTTCCGTTAAACCAGTCTTCAAAGCGCATCCAATTTATAATATGGAGCCACCTTGAGTATGAACTCACACGATGGCTCCATGGCATTGATTATTACAATCCCCAGGTAAAGGATACAACCGGAATGGGCACCGGAACAATTTCTCCTTCAAATCCGACTACCCAAAATCCAAAATCAATCGCATTGTCTTCTTTGCGCATGATGCGCACCCCCGGGCCTCCGAATACGACTCTTGATTCCGGGAGCATCCAGAATTCACCGATTAAACTAATTTTCTTGGCTAGTCTTGCGGTTCCTCCTCCGGCAATGGCAACTCCATTAATAGTTTCTCCATCAAAATTTATGAAACTATAACCTGCTCCTAATGTCACATTATTTTCTTTGGTTCCAGAAGTAATGGAAGCATATCCTATTCCTAATAGTGGATTTTCTTCCATACTCAGCCAGGTCAATGCACCTACTTGTGCCCCTATGGCCAATTTCAAGTTGTCTTTTAAATCAAAGGTATATTTAGGGGTAATGGTGATGGGCATACCTATAAACGTGGTAGCAACACCCAGTGAAAAATTGTCGGTAATTCCGTATTGAAGGTGATAATAAAATCCCCAAATGGTTTGAACATAACCGGTTCCTTTCTTCAAAGCAAATCCGGTGGGTGTGTAAAAGTATCTCGATGCATGGGGATTCTCGAATATATACTCTCCATTAAGTAAGTTTTTGTCGTTCACCTTCTCCATAGTTTTGATGGTGTACTTTGGGATAAAAATGATGCCTTTCTTGTCAGTGTTTAGCTTAATTTCTCGTCCATCATCCGAAATAATGGTACCGATGTGCTCTCCGCCATCAGAGGTTATGATGATGTACTTTTGATTTACCGTTTCCGGTACTGAATCATTCTGAGAAAAGGATAAAAAAGGGAAAAGTGCCAATAGCACCATAATCAGGGTTTGGGTCAATCTATTTTTCATGGTTTTAAATTTGTCATTCAAAATTAGCAATTATTCGGAGAATTATTAAACTTGTACCAAAATATATACTCTATGTCTAATCAGATTCTAAAAGGTAAAAAAGGCATCATTTTCGGCGCCCTCGATGAACGTTCCATTGCCTGGAAAGTGGCAGAACAATGTCATGCCGAAGGCGCAGAAATAGTTTTGACCAACGCACCTATTGCCATGCGAATGGGCGCTATCAATACGCTGGCTGAAAAAACCGGTTCTATTATCATTCCTTGTGATGTCTCACTCGATGAAGACATGCAGAAACTGATCGATGGAAGTATGCAACATTTCGGTGGAAAAGTAGACTTCATTTTACATTCTGTGGGGATGAGTTTAAATATTCGAAAAAACAAACCTTATACACAATCGAATTACGATTTCATGCACAAAACCTTCGATATCAGTGCCATAAGCTTCCATCGATTGTTGCAGGCATGCATTGAAAAGGATGCCATAAACGACTGGGGATCTGTATTGGCACTGACTTATATTGCGGCTCAACGCGTATTTCCTGATTATGGAGAAATGGCCGAATCAAAAGCCTTATTGGAGTCTTTTGCCAGAAGTTTTGGGTACCACTACGGTGTTGCAAAAAAAGTACGGGTAAATACCATCTCCCAATCTCCTACGATGACATCGGCAGGTTCAGGTGTGGGTGGTTTTGATTCATTTGTGGATTACGCCCAACGCATGTCTCCTTTGGGAAATGCCAGTGCCGATGATTGTGCTGCATACTGTGTAGCCATGTTCTCGGATTATACTCGGATGGTCACCATGCAAAATCTATTTCACGATGGGGGGTATTCATTCACAGGAGTGAGCGCAGATGTAATGTCGAAATTTGGCAACCAAGGCTAAATTGTTGAAATCCGTTCCTTTTTGGATCGGTCCGCTCGCTTTTATCACCTTTTTGATCCTTGGATGGATAAATCCGTCCTCGGCTCCGGAATTTAATATCGCCGGTATTTTGTCGTGGATGATCATCTGGTGGGTCAGTGAAGCGGTATCCATCCCGGTGACTGCTATGTTGCCCATGGTATTCTTTCCCATGCTCAATATTGCGCCATTGAAAGAAACAGCCTTCAATTATGGGCATCCCATTATCTTCCTTTTTATGGGGGGATTTTTTATTGCCATCGCCATTGAAAAATGGAATTTACATGAGCGCATGGCACTGCACATCCTCCGAAAAACCGGTTCCTCTGAAAAAGGGGTACTGGCCGGATTTATGATTTCTACGGCTTTGCTCAGCATGTGGATCAGCAATACTGCTTGTACGTTGATGATGTTGCCCATCGCTCAATCAATCCTCTTGTTTATCAGTCGTTATCATCAACATAAAAGTGCCCTCCCTGTTACCTTAATGCTGGCATTGTCTATCAGCGCAAGCATCGGTGGTTTTATGACCCTCATTGGCAC
>JBIIVF010000035.1:0-19512 GCA_044339595.1 Bacteroidia bacterium | reverse complement strand
AAAGGTTCGGCTACCATCACACTTATCCATACAAAAAGGATGTTCAATATATATTTCATTCCAATTTCAGTTTTTCACCATTCACCCAAGCCGTTCCATCTTTTAAAATTGCATCATACTTAAAAGGATATAAGATCATGGCCTTTTGATCTAAAACGCCCCATTTCCCGCGATATTTTATCGCCCATCGATTTTGATTCATTCGAATGAGGGGTTCATCGGCCGCCGGCTCATACCACTCATAACCAGTACTATCCATCAATCCCCAATAACCATCCTTTTTGATGACCGCAAATTTATTCTGAAACGGCTCGATCCAGTCATAATATGGTGCCGCAATTTCCTGCCCCAAAGAATCGATCACGCCAAACAGCGTATCCTTCCCAATCACTGCGAATCCCTCATGAAACGGAAATACCACATCATATAAAGTGTCGGTCAACAAAGTGCCCGACGTATCGATATAGGCATACTTCCCACCTCGGCTAATCCAGGTTTTGCCTTCGCTAAAAGCGGCCACCTCTGTCACCGAAAACGGCAATAACGGGTATCCATTTTTAAGAATTTTGATGGAGTCTTGATGACGTTCGATTTGCCAAATAGGCTGTGCGCCTGTGTTCAGGGAAATGAATAAAAGTATCAGCCAAATAAAGGGCCGCTCCATTTATTTTTTCTTCGGTGCCCAGCGATAATTTGCACCTACGGTAATGATAGAGGCTACGCCAAGACTTGTTTCTACATTCACCCCAAATTGTTCATTTACGAACCAACGCACTCCGAAAGGAACGAGTCCGGTGGTGAATCTCGACTTAGTCAACACTTCGGGCATATCGGATAGGTTAAATGCCGACTCGTGATTTCCAACAGTTTGAAACAACATACCGGTTTTGAAACCCGCGTAATAATCAATTTTCTCCTTTTTCCCCCAATGCCACAAGACACGAAAGGCCACATGGGTGGTTCGGATATTTCCGGATTCTAACATAAATATTCTGCTCGAATCATAAATTTCCATAGCGGTAGATTGAAAAGAAAAGCTGGCTCCCAAGCTAACCCTTCTGTTTAGACGTTGATCAAATGCTAACTGAATCACCGGAATTGAAGATTGATTTACAATACCCGGTTGATAGGAAGACCCAAACGTAGTATCAAATAGTCTGGTGATACCGGCACTGGCACCCACGCCAATACTCGCTAAATAGGGTTTGTCCGGTTTTTGAGCAAATATTTCACAGGAAAGGAAGAATAGAATTCCAAGTACAAGCCATTTGTTCATCGTTTTGAAATTTATCGTCAAGCAAATTACAAATAAATTGGCAAACTACACAGATTAGCTATGGATAGACCTATTACCGGTAGCTGCCAACGCTGCTTCCTTGGTTACTTCAGAAGTAGTGGGATGCGCATGACTGATGCGGGCGATGTCTTCTGCACTGGCCCTGAATTCCATGGCTACCACAGCCTCTGCAATCATGTCGGCAGCGCGGGCTCCAATGATATGAACGCCCAGCACTTCGTCGGATTCTTCATCGGCCAGTATTTTAACAAACCCATCCAAATCCATTCCTGCTACGGCACGACCATTGGCTCTAAATGGGAAAGATCCACTTTTAAATTTCTTTCCGGCGGCCAGGAGTTGTTCTTCCGTTTGGCCTACACCGGCCACTTCCGGCCAGGTATATACCACTCCGGGGATGAGGTTATAATTGATATGCGGCTTCATGCCGGCCATCCATTCGGCCACCATCATGCCTTCTTCTTCCGCTTTGTGGGCCAACATCGGACCCTCCACCACATCGCCAATAGCATAGATATGGCTTACATTGGTTTGCAAATGTTCGTTTACCTGAACCTTGCCCCGGTCAGTGAGATTTACACCGGCATTGGCCAGATTGAGACCTTCGGTATACGGTTTTCTTCCCACAGAAACCAAGCAGTAATCTCCTTCCAGCGCAATTTCGCCTTTCTTACCTTCTGCCTTTACGGTCACCTTTTTGCCTTTCGAGACCACAGAAGTTACTTTATATCCGAGATAAAAATCGAGACCAAGCTTTTTCATCACACGCTGGAGCTCTTTCCCCAAGGCTCTATCCATCGTAGGGATGATGCTGTCTGCAAACTCAACCACTGAAACCTTTGAACCCAAACGGGCATATACCGATCCAAGTTCCATCCCAATTACGCCCCCACCAATCACAATCAGATGATTCGGAACTTCTTTTAATGAAAGTGCTTCGGTAGATGAGATGATGCGTTTTTTGTCTATTTCCATTCCCGGAAAGGACATCGGTTTTGATCCCGTGGCTATAATGATGTTCTTGGCGGTAAGTTCTTCATTTTTATCTCCCTCTACCAAAACAGTGTGTGCGTCTTTAAATGACCCCACACCTTGGTAAACATCAATCTTGTTTTTTTTCATTAAATAGGTCACCCCACCGTTCATCTGAGCAACCACCGCATCTTTTCGCTTCATCATCTGCGGAAAATTCAATTTCAGACCGGTTACATCTATTCCATGGGTGCTGAATTTTTCTTTTGCAGCATGGTAATGTTCGGATGAATCTAACAGAGCCTTGGATGGAATGCATCCCACATTTAAACAAGTTCCACCGAGGGTAGCATATTTCTCAATGATAGCGGTTTTCATTCCTAACTGTGCACAACGAATGGCGGCTACATATCCGCCGGGCCCAGATCCTATAATGACAACATCGTATGATTGCATATTTAAAAAATTACTTCTCCTTTTTGTATGAAAATTCCAACGTCCTTCACCTCCGGGAGTGTTTCAAGACGCATATATTGTTCGAGTTCGATTCGGTATTTACCCGGTTTCTTTAAAGCCATATTTTCGGCCATGGGAAGCTGATAGCTGAGTATATCTCCCATACCGCTTCCAAGCCATTTTCCATCATCTTTGGCAAGCACCCAATGAGACCTCTTAGATTGAACTGTTTTATCCGGTGAGGTGATATGAGAAACTACGTACAGGTTACTGAACGGATAATCGCCGGTAATTCTGAGATTAATGAAAAAGCTTGTATAACGGGTGGTATCCGTAATTTCAAAGTCGAAAGCCACCTTTTTCCCTTGTTTCCAACCGGAATCGGGCAAGCTTTTGAATTCATCTAGTACTACATCAGAACGGCATCCTGCCAATCCCAACATACCCACCAACAGAATAAGAAATTTCTTCGCCATCATTCGGTCAGCAAAGTTAACGCTTTGCCCTTATTTCTATCAGATGCCCAACTTCTTTTTAAGTTCTTTCGTCAACGACTGCTTGTGCACCATCACGTTCATGGTTTTATATTTAACATACGCTTCAGAAGCATAAAAGAAACCATCACAGTCATTAAACGCAGCGCCCCACGAATTTTTTACAATGTAATATTTTTTACCGGTTTGATCTTTCACGATGCCGGTGATGTGCATACCATGATCATCGGTACTTTGAAAATTATCAAAAGCTTGCTGACGAAGTTCCTGCGTGATTACCTTTTCTTTTCCGGGTGCTTCAAAAATATTTCCGATTTTTTCACTTCCCGCATCATTAAAGTGTTTAGAATCAGCTCCCTTCTTCTTGATCTGATCTTCATTTTCAGGTACTACAGCCAATCCTTCGCGATAGTTAAAGCCTTTTTCTGAAACATCGGCAGCCCAAGCTACCGTGTAGCCTTGTTCAATGCCATTGTCTAAAACCTGAATCATTTCATCTAACGGAACATTATAACAGCTTCCCCAAGACCAATTGTCAGGAACCTCAAAGATAAAGTTTTGATAAAAAGGATGATGGGTAAAGGAGGTTACCACCAAGTAATCATCCATATTCAGGCCAATAAAACTGCTAAAGGTTTGTGGTGTATAGCTCTTTCCTTGATAATTAAAATTCGCCGGTAATGGGCCGAGGTAGGCGTCCAGGATAGATTCGTAAGCCTTTTTCCAACTAGTGGTTATATTGCCTTGAGGGTTTTTAATCACCACATCCAGCACCGCTTTTAACATGGCTTCCATTTCATTATGATTATGTTTTTCTTCACCATAAGAAAGGCCCATGTAGGCTTCCTCCGGCATCATGCCATATTTCTTAACGATATAAGGAATGTCGTGAAATGCTCCTCCCTGACCAAAATTCAGGCTACCATGCATTCTCACATAACGCTCTGCTTTATCGATATAGGCCATACGAACGATGTACATTTCAGAAAGATTGTGTTTCCCTTTTCCGGTGCGAATCAATTCAGACTCAATAAAGGAGAGGGCCGAGAAACTCCAGCAAGTGCCTGTTCTGCTTTGATCTTGAACCACTGTGGCATCGTGGCTCTTTACCACAGTAAACAAATAACCTCCACCTTTCTTATTTCTAAGGGTGTCTTGGGCTTGCAATTGGGCGCCAAATAGGCCGGCAATTAACAGGAGAGCAATACTGAGTTGTTTCATAACTTAAAATTGAAAATAAATAAAGGGTTGTATGCCGGATGATACGGCCTGATAAGCCAGTATAATCACTACGGCAAATATGAAGGTTTTGAGGAAAGAAGGAAGCATGGCGTAGTGATCTTTAGTCCAATCTTTCCATTTATACGGTAAAAGGTGCATCACAAATCCAAAACCAATCATTGAAAAGGCAATTTTATAAGCCGCCATTTTCTCGGGTATGGCTTGCCATTGGAAATTTCCTGAAATCTGTTGAAGCATGGTTCGAATATGATCCATATCTACTGCCCGGAAATAGATCCAGCAAAAAGAGACAAAATGAAAGGTGATTAAACCCATGATCAAATCTTTCCCTCTAAATTCCTTTTTGGCAAAAGGAACATAATCCATCCATATTTTGTGAACAGCCAATGCCAGTCCGTGTAATCCTCCCCAAATGACAAAACGGGTCGCAGCCCCGTGCCACAAACCGCCTAAAACCATGGTAATGAGCAGGTTCACATAGGTTCTGAATTTCCCTTTGCGATTTCCTCCCAATGAAATATACAGGTAATCTTTCAACCAGGTAGACAATGAAATATGCCAGCGCCGCCAGAATTCGGTGATGCTTTTCGACTTATAGGGTGAATTAAAGTTAGGGGGCAAATGAAATCCAAGTAGCACAGCCAATCCGATGGCCATGTCTGAATATCCAGAGAAATCGCAATAAATCTGGATGGCGTATCCGTATACTGCCATCAGGTTTTCAAAACCACTATACAATTGCGGATCATCAAAAACGCGATCTACATAGTTGATACTGATGTAGTCACTGATGACCATTTTCTTTACTAACCCATTCATAATCAGAAACATGGCTTTACCCAATTCTTCATACGTGAGTTTGAATGGTTTATAAATCTGCGGGAGAAAATCGGCGGCTCTAACAATAGGACCTGCCACCAATTGCGGAAAAAAAGAAACGAAAAAACCAAAATCGACCAGGCTTCGCGCCGGCTCGAGCTCCTTTCTCCATATGTCGATGGTGTAGCTGAGGGTTTGAAAGGTATAAAATGAAATGCCCACCGGCAAGACGATTTCGTAAATATCAAATCCGGAATTAAATATTCCGTTCGAAAAAACTGCCAACAGATTGATGGCCTTGAACTCAGTTCCAAACCAGCCATTTACAAGATCAACAAAATAGTATGAGTATTTAAAAAAAGCCAATAATCCGAGGTTCACCACCAAGCTGACAACCAAGAGGAAATTCCTTTTGGCCTTGGCTTCTGTTTTATGAATGGCTCCGGCAACGTAGTAATCGAGCAAGGTTGAAACCACCAAAATCCAGAAATACATCCCACCGCACTTGTAATAAAAGAATAAGCTAAAAATGAACAGGTATGCATTTCGCCATGTGAACTTTTTATAGGTAACCGTAAAAATGGCGTACACAATGGTAAACAGGAATAAAAACAGGTATTGACTGAAAATGAGCGGGGCACGATCAGAATAAAGAAATATCTCTTTCCAGGTAAGCAATGGGCTATTTTAAAAGGTGCGCAAAAGTATGGAATTTACTCCTGAAATTTTATCAACGGTCGAATCGACACTCATAACTGTTCATGATGGCTTCAAACAACAAGCACCCAATCTGGTTATATCCTTCCTCCGTGAAGTGTACTAAATCCTTTTGAGCTAAACCGTAGCTGTGCCATTTTCTCATGCTATGTTCCCCTCCCATCACCTTATTGAAATCCCAGAGGGCGGCATCATACTCCACGGCTATTTCGTATAGCGCTTCCGTTATTTTCTTCATATTGGTGTTATGGATTTTTGCCCGCATAAAATTGTCTCCCGGTGTGGTAATAAGAATCGAAGCCTTAGGAGATGCAGAACGAATGCGTGAAAGCAAAGCGCGATAATTGTCTTTAAAACACTGCATACAAAATTTACCCTCAGACATAAAGCCATCATTGGTTCCCAAAGAAAGAATGACCAAGTCGGCATTCAGCGCTTTCAATTGCGGCTCTAAATAATGATTTCGAAGGTACGATTTTGCATAAGCCCCATTTAATCCGATACCATGATAAATAATTCCAGGATAATCATTTTCAAGACTCATCCCATAAAGCTGAAATTGCTGTTGAAATTCCCCTGATTTATCGAGCATCATCCAAATACTGTCTATGGGCTGGTCAAAATACACCTGTGATATGCCATTCGATATGGGTATTTCATCATAATCAATATCTCCGGGAGCATTCACCATAAAATCTAAACCAAAACAATTTTCAGATTGCTCATAAAATAATTTCATTCGGGTGAATTCATAATTCATATCGTGCAACTTGTTCGGATTCATGTAGATCATGGCAGAAGAGTCGGTTGTTTTTAATGAAATTCCGGTAATACCATACAATCCTTGATCGCTCATGGTGATGCTCTTATGATTGGTCCATACCCCAAGGCCTGAAATGCCGACGGTGTAAGCATTATTTACTTTGGCAAGGCGATGAGGAAAAATAAATCCTCGCCCACCATTACCGAAGGTATATTGAAATCGTTTTCGGGCACTGTGCGTCAAATAATCGGCTTGAATATGACTATCGCCAATGTGAACAATGTTGATTTTGCCTTGTCTTTTGCTTAAATATTGATCGAGTCTTAAAAAAAAGCTATTGAGCCCGAACTCTGTGATCGGATCAATAGCGTTGAACTCATAATAAATGCACGGAAAATATTTTTCGGTTCTTGCATCATCCGGACCGGATTCCTTTCCCCCTGTTAACAGTCCTGCAAGGAATAATAAACTAAAAAGTCTTATCCTCAAATTCTTCAATTGTAGGTGCCGTTGAATTTTCGCTTCAACTCATTCACAATGTTTTTAACTTCCTGTTCCTGATTTTTATTGCACAAGAGCAATGCATCTTCTGTATTGATGACATAGAGGTCTTTCACACCCTGAAGAACAATCAACCTATTGTTTTCTGAAACCACGAGACACCCTTCCGAATTTTCTAAAATTGCATTTGCATTGACCGTAATATTTTCATCTTTGTCTCTGCCATTCAGCAAAACATCATTCAATGATTTCCAGGTTCCCAAGTCACTCCAACCGAATTCTGAAGGCAATACGTGAACATTATCGGCCTTTTCGATCAATCCGTAGTCAATAGAAATATTTTCACAAATAGGATAAATGGTACTGATAAACTCTTGTTCTGCTTCAGTTCCCATTTTTCGTAACCCCTTTTCAAAAAGTTCATTCAAATCAGGCAGATATTTGGCAAGCGCTGCTTTTATCGACTTAACATTCCAAAGAAAAATACCTGCATTCCAGAGAAAATCTCCACTTTCAATAAACTGTTCTGCCAGTTCGATATTCGGTTTTTCTGTAAAGGTCTTTACTTTAAAAATTTCTTCTTCCGGCTTTTCTTTCAAGTATTGAATATAACCATATCCGGTATCCGGACGATGAGGTTGAATGCCCAGCGTAAGCATTGCATCATGCTTCTCTACATACTCAAAACCTTTGATAATTTGTGAGATAAACGTTGCTTCATCCAAGATAAGATGATCAGAAGGTGCTACCACAATATTCGCATTTTTATCCATTTTAAGGATACGATAAGTGGCATAGGCAATGCAGGGAGCAGTATTTTTGGCAAAAGGCTCTCCCAATATTTGATTATCTGAAATGGAAGGTATTTGCTGTTTAATTAAATCGCGATATTGTTCATTCGCCACAAAAAGAATATTCTCGGACGGAACGATTTTGCTAAAGCGCTCAAAGGTGAGCTGAATGAGCGATTTGCCTGTACCTAAAATGTCTAAAAATTGTTTGGGTTTATCTGCGCGACTGAGCGGCCAAAAGCGGCTTCCGATTCCGCCTGCCATGATCACCACATAATTATTTTTTTGCATTTTTTGCTTATAAAATTCCTTCTCTATTCAGGTCATGTATATGAACCATTCCGGCATAATTGCCCGAACGCGTAACTATGATTTGTGAAATTTTCTTTTCTGTCATTTTTACAGCAGCATCAACAGCCAGGGTATGTTCATCCATCATAAACGGATTGACGCCCATAATATTTTCAGCTTTCAAGCCGGCAATATTATCATATTTTTCGAGCATTCTTCTGATGTCTCCATCGGTAATTATCCCACAAATTTTGTCATTCATAATTACGGCCGCAGCGCCCAAACGATTGCGTGTAATCACATCGATGGCCGCTTTGATGGTAGAAACAGGAGATACGGCAGGCATCTGTTGTGAAGAGATGAGGTCAGATAAGGTCAAATAAAGTCTCTTACCCAAAGCCCCTCCCGGATGGTAGCGCGCAAAATCTTCCGGCCCGAATGATTTGGCTTTAAGTAAACAAATCGCCAAGGCGTCTCCTAAAACCAACTGAGCCGTAGTGCTGGAAGTTGGAGCCAAATCGTTGGGACATGCTTCGCGATCTACCGTGGCATCTAGCACAAAATCAGCATGTTCTGCCAAAAAAGAATGAATATTCCCTACCAAGGCTATCAAGACATTTCCACCCCTTCTCAAAAGGGGCACCAATACCTTGATTTCCGGCGTATTTCCACTTTTCGAAATGCATATGACTACATCATGCTGTTGGATGATTCCTAAATCTCCATGCACTGCATCGGCGGCATGCATAAATATAGACGGAGTACCAGTACTATTCAGGGTTCCTACAATCTTTTGTGCAATGGCCGCACTCTTTCCGATGCCCGTTATCACCACCCGGCCTTGACTGTTTAGGATAGAATGCACACATAATGCGAAATTTTCATCGATTCTTCCTGACAGTTGGGCAAGTGCATTGATTTCCGTATCAATTGCTTCCTTAGCATTGAGTATTATTGAACTGTTGTCTCTCAACATGCTTAAATTTGCCGCAAAGTAAATTTATTTGTTTATATAACAGAAATTTGAATAACTTAGTGAGGTCAAAAGTAGTTTAGGACAACGAGTAAAAGTTATGGTACAAGAAGAACAAGACCTAAAGAAGAGTTTAAAAGAGTTTTTTGGATTTGATTCATTCAAAGGAATTCAGGAAGACATTATTAAATCCATCATGGCAAATCAGGATAGTTTTGTCATCATGCCTACCGGTGCGGGGAAAAGCCTTTGCTATCAGCTGCCGGCATTATTAAAAGACGGAACGGCCATCATTATTTCGCCGTTGATTGCCTTGATGAAAAATCAAGTGGATAGCATTCGTGGATTTGGTGACAGCAATTCTATCGCACATTTTCTGAATTCCAGTTTATCAAAATCAGATACCCAACGCGTTAAAGACGATGTTTCATCCGGAAAGACCAAAATGTTATATGTGGCTCCGGAAACATTGAAAAAAGACGATACCATCGAATTTTTGAATAATGTTAAAGTATCTTTCGTAGCTGTTGATGAGGCCCATTGTATCAGCGAATGGGGACATGATTTTAGGCCTGAATACCGACGCATCAAACAAATGGTGAAAGCCATTGACGATGTACCCATCATGGCTTTAACAGCTACCGCCACACCCAAAGTTCAAAGTGATATTCAGAAAAATCTGTCGATGACGGATGCCGAAGTTTTTAAAACATCGTTTAATCGACCCAATTTGTATTATGAAGTGCGTGCAAAGGGTAAGAAAGATAAAACCCTGAAGGATATGCTCGGCTTTATCAATCAAAGACGAGGTAAATCCGGCATTATTTATTGTTTGAGCAGAAAAAAAGTTGAAGAAATATCTGAAATATTGGTAGCCAATGGCGTTAAAGCATTGCCCTACCATGCAGGATTAGATGCCAAAACCCGGGCTGCCAATCAAGACGCATTTTTGATGGAAGAAGGCGATGTAATTGTAGCCACCATTGCCTTTGGGATGGGAATCGATAAACCCGATGTGAGGTTTGTAATTCACTATGATGTACCTAAATCTTTGGAGGGTTATTATCAGGAAACCGGACGTGCCGGCAGGGATGGCTTGCAAGGAGATTGCGTTTTATATTACAATCCCAATGATACAGAAAAGCTGGAGAAGTTCATGAAGGATAAGCCGGTGGCCGAACGTGAAATTGGCTCTCAGTTGATTTTTGAAATGTCTTCATTTTCAGAAACAAGTCAATGTCGCAGAAAATCACTGCTTCATTATTTTGGTGAAGATTTTGAAGAATCTAAATGCGGTGGCATGTGCGATAATTGTCGTCATCCAAAACCAAAACAAGAAGTGAGCTCCGAAATGACTCTGGCGCTTCAAGCGGTTCAGGCAACCGACGGAAAAGTAGCCATCAACCATATCATAGAAATCCTCACCGGCGACGCCAGCAATGATGTAAAGGCTTATGAACACCACAAGTTGCCCATGTTTGCCAAAGGCAAAACCCGGGACAACAATTTCTGGAAAACCATCGTCCGGCAAGGAATGGTCAGAAACCTTATTACCAAAAATATTGAGCTCTACGGCCTGCTGAATATTAGCGACGAAGGGATTGCCTATCTCAAAGACCCCTTCTCGATTCAAATTGCAGAAGATCAGATATTCGAGAAAGTAAGTGATGAAGATTTCGAAATCATTGAAATCGAGAATATCTATGACGAAGAATTGTATGTTCTTCTAAAAGAATTGCAAAGGACCGTAGCACGGGAAATGAACCTCCCTCCTTATGTAATTTTCCAGGAAACCTCGCTCGAGGAAATGGCCACGAAGTACCCGATTACCCTCGAAGAAATGGAAAACATTTCAGGCGTTGGGAAGAATAAGGCTAAAAAGTTCGGTCCTCCATTCATTGCCAGAATTGCCCAGTATGTGGAAGAAAATGATATCGAAAGACCTGAAGATCTGGTGCTTAAGACCGTTGCCAATAAATCGGGTAAAAAGGTACTCCTGATTCAAAACATCGACAAAAAAATGAGTTTGGTAGATATTGCCAAATCACAAGGAATGACCTACCAAGAACTGCTCGATGATCTGGAAAATATCGTTTACAGTGGAACCAAACTTGACTTATTCCATGAAATTGAGGAATTGATGGATGAAGATGTAATCGAAGAAATATTCGATTATTTCAGAAGTAATGAATCGAATGATCTTGATGAAGCAGTAAGGGCATTTGATGGAGATTTTTCTCATGAAGAAATGCAATTACTTCGGATTCAGTTTATTTCTGAAGTGGCAAACTGACCCCACATGGGTTCTCTTTTTCGGAATACAGTTTGGACCTTTCATCACGTTAAGGGCCCTATGGGCTGCCTTATGCCCGGTATTTGGAAAAGAATTACCCTCTGAGCTTGTCCAAATTATAGGCGTCAAAGAGGGTCTTTCTCAAAGTACTGTTTACGACATTGTTCAAGACAAAGATGGTTATATCTGTTCTGCCACAATCGAAGGGTTGAACCGTTTTGATGGCTATCCTTTTCATACCATTTTTAAAGATATACGAAATCCATATGGCCTCAGTAACAGTATTGACAACGTGCTTTGCCATATCAGCCGTATTTACGAAAAGTTACAAGTAAATTCAAAGATAGAAGCCATCAATAAACTCTTCCCAAAAAACATCATTTAGAATCAGCATGGGGGGGTATTTCAAACAAACGCCTATCACATTTTCATGCAATGTTCAATTCAAGCATTTTTGATCATATTTGCATGAGAGAAATCTCTTTCGCTAGCAGAATCTTGTCAAACAACTCCATTAATGGATTTTGTTTGTTGTAATTAACTTAGTCCGAGCAATTGTTCGGACTTTTTTATTTTAAGCCGCCAATAGTCGATAACACCCGAAAGTTATATTTTTTGAATGCCGGTTTCGGTAATCTCAATTACCCGTTGTTTGTAAAGTAATCCGATCGCTTTTTTAAAGAGCTTTTTGCTCATTTTAAAGGTTTCTACAATTTGCTCCGGATCAGAGTGATCATTAAATGGCAAAAAACCACCTGCTTTCACCAAAACTTCGTGCACCTTATCTGCGTTGGGCTCAATATTCTGGTATCCTCTTTTACCCAATCGAACATCTAATTTCCCATCCGGGCGTTTTTTACTGATATAGCCTTCCAAAATATCCCCTTGCAGAACATCTTGAAATAAATCACTGTAAAACAAAAGGCCCTCGTATTGCTTGTTGATGATTACCCTGAGGCCTAATTCACTTTCCTCCCAAATAATCAATTCTACTTGTTCCCCTTCTGTAATTGCTCCTGTGTCTTTGTTTAAGAAACGGCCCAATTTTGTAGAACCAACCAATCGGCCACTCTTTTCATCAATGAATATGAAGACTTCACACCAATCTCCCTTTTTAAGCTTGTGTAATTGTTCATCAAATGGCACGAACAAATCCTTATCAGTTCCCCAATTTAAAAATGCGCCAAAGCTTGTGGCTTCCTTAACTTCAAGGCAAGCAAAATCACCCACCTGCGCCACCGGAAGATTTGTAGTTGCAATGAGCCTGTTTTCAGAGTCTTTGTAGACAAAAACCTGAACCTCCTCATGAACTCTTATTCGGTCCGTGTATTTACCGGGCAATAAAACATCTTCGCCCTGACCATCTCCGAGGAATAATCCTGCGGAGGTATCTCTCAAAACTTCTAAAACTTGTATTTTACCCAATTCAGGCATAGATAGGGCAAAGGTAACATGACCACAAACATTATCACTAAGTTGTAAAGGTTTTTTATATCCTTCAACGTATTTGAAGATTACAATCTTCAAATGTCAGGAACCGATGAAATAATTTCGATTTGTTATGAACAAAAAAGCCGAATAATTTAAGTTATCCGGCTCATCATATCTTAAATTCTTTAATCCTCTTCTTCGGCGGAATTCGGGTCGAGCAGCAAAAAATGAATCTTTTTCATTTCATCTCTTTTTAATGCCATCTTTTCATCTGTAGTTTTATCGGGCAAATCACCCATGTGTTTCTCTCTAATAGATCTAATATGTGCCTCCCACTCAATTCTTTGAGGCTCAAGATTGCTTTCAATAATATTCAACTCGGTCTGATGTGCCTCTATAATGGGCTTCAATTTTTCCTTGCAATCTTTTTGAAACATCTGATGACGCTTTTGTATCATCACTTCCCTACCCTTCCCTTGTGACTTTTCTTTTTCCTCCTGAGCATCCCGATGATTTTTCATCATTTTGGCTTCTTTTCTGAGCATCGACTGACGGCTGCGTAAATCTGTAATAATTCTCTTTTCATCATCCGTCAATGTCTTTTCCAATTCTAAACGATGTACTTTCAACACAGGCAGCATCACTTCTTTTTTGTACTGATTAATTTCCTTGCGTACCTCACCTCCTTTTTTCTTATGTTCCTTCCGTATGGAATCCATTTTTACGATTTGCTCCTTGCTCAGAACTTCCTTTACCTTAGACTGCCTTTCTTTTCTTAACCTTTTTAACTCCGCGTCATTTTCGCCTTCGGCATTTTTAAGCGCTTTGATCTGGTTCCCATAATGGATATTAATCTCCTCGATTTTCAACTTTTGATCATCCGTAAGTTGCAACTCCTGAGACATTTTTTCTAATCGCATTTTTGCCATTTCCTCCTTGGGTTGCGCATATGAAACCAATGAAGAAAAAACACCTAAACATACTGCCAACCACACATTTTTCATTTTCCTATTCATTAAATTGTTAACCACGAATTTTCATCTTACATATGCCCCATTGGGACTTTAATTTTTCCTCTTCTGCTGCATTCCTTTTTGCTGCCACATGAACTCACCACTAATGAAGTTACCGCCAATAAAAGAAGAGACCATACTACCTTTTTCATACATGCTAGTTTAAAGATTAAACGATATTATTTTGAATTTATTTTCTATAATTTTTGAAGGGCCTTCCAATATCGATCCGGCATGTCGCCACGGGTAGCCATTTGGTAATCGGCATAAGAGCAGGGAACCAATTTTAATTCATTATCTGAAAAGGATTCTCCCAACTGCATCCACCAACGCTCTGTTTTTTTGCTTTTAAAGAATATGACATCCTCTTTATTGCCATTCATGGTACACCGGTATTTCAAAAAATCCTGATGAAGTCCGGGTAAATCACCTTTGCGATTTGCATAACCATCTACAAAGTACCAAAGCATTTGAGCCCCTAGCTTGGCGGTTTGGTTTCGATAATCAAATTCCGGATTGATTTCAAAAAGACCGAAACTGCGCACCGTATCGCTTACCCCGGCATACCAGCAAAGTTGACATATTTCTTCACTGCTTAATCCGTTTGGATTGTTATGATAATTACCCGGTGCATCTGCTTGTTTAACTGCCCCGATATCAATACAAAAAAGATGGGTATTTCTGATGACCGGTTCACTTTCCTGTATATCGCTTCTGAGCATGCCCAATCTAAGGCCATTAAAATACATCTTCTCAAAAGTCTGCAGTGAAGCCGGATTCACATAATAGCTTTGAAAAGCAAGCACATTGACGTTGAACAGGTAATTCGGCTCATGCAGGCAAATCTGTCTCAGAAAATTATCCTCCTCCAACTCAAGATGCGGGGTTACAAAAGTAGCTTCCATCTGTTTAACAACCGGAGCAAACGCTTTGTATATCGAATACGTTAAAGGCATCCCTCCTCCTATCACAATGGGAATTACCCCCTCCTTCAAAAGTTCTTCACAAATAAAGTGCAACGCAGCTCCGGTATCACCGGGTTCAAAACCGGCTTTGATATTGCCCAAGTCTCCGATACGCAAATTATTTATATGCACTTTCAGTTTATAAAACTCTCTTCGAACGGCATCCGGACCGAGCCTGTTGCCTCCGTTTTTGCCGGACCAACGACCTTCCGGTACGCCTATCAACATCAAATCGGTTTGCTTCCAACTTTCGTCTTCAGCATCCCACATACTTTGGATAACCGCAGAAATAGAACCCGGTATTTGTACCTCTTCTTTTACCCCTTCAACAAATTCTTTAAACATTTGAGCCTTTATTGACCTTGAAAGGCAAAAATAAGATTAATTTGGCCTCCTGAATCATGTATTTAGTAACAGGTGCAACCGGTTTTTTAGGCGCTCATCTTGTGTGTCATTTATTGCAGGCCGGATATCACGTAAGAGCGATGAAACGGAGCAGCAGTAGGCCCGATGAATTTGACTATATATCGTCTATAGTTTTAGGCAAAGAGAAAGTTGACTATCTGAAAAATCTGGAATGGGTCATAGCCGATTTAAACCACCAGGCAGAGATGGAAGATGCTTTGGAGGGAATTGAAAAGGTTTTTCATTGCGCCGCTGTGGTGTCTTTCCATGCCAAAGACCATGCTTTTTTGTATCAGGTTAATGCCGAAGGAACTGCCCAATTGGTCAATTTATGTCTGGGAAAAGGCGTCCTAGATTTCTTTCATATTAGCTCCACTGCCGCTATAGGTAGCACCATAGATGGTTCTCCGGCGGATGAAGAAACCGAGTGGAAAAGAACCAAAAAGACTTCTATTTATAGCCTGAGCAAATATGCAGCGGAGATGGAAGTTTGGCGCGGCGCCGAAGAAGGTTTGAACATCTGTATTGTCAATCCTTCTATCATCATCGGACCCGGTATCTGGAAAAGAGGCACCTGTCGTCTGTTTTATAACATCATGAAAGGTTTCCCATTCTATTCAACCGGATCCAATGCCTTTGTCGATGTCAAAGATGTATGCAAAGCAATCCTTTTTCTGCATAAAAAAAGAATACAGAACGAACGATTTCTATTGCATGGCACCAATTGGGGATTTGAAAATCTGTTTTTTCGTTTTGCAGAAATAGCAGGATATAAAAAACCTGGGATTCAAGTTGGACCGGCCATGGTTGGTTTTGCCTGGCGTTATTTTAAACTCATCGAATGGTTAACCGGGAAAAGGGGGGTCATTACCCGAGAAAGCGCTGCTAGTAGCATTAAACACCAATCTTTTAGCAGTGAAAAAATTGAAAAATTGGGTTTTAAATTTACTCCCATAGAAGATACGCTTTCTGAGATTGCCGATCGACTCAAGGCAGCTTATGCTGCTAACTAAAAAAAGGCCACCGGAATCCGGTGGCCTCAACATTATTTGAATAGGTTTTATTTGCCTTCAGCTGCGGCTGCAATAGACGCACGGGTGGCAGAACAACTCACTACTGAATTCTCGGGTGAATCAAGCAAAGTAAAATTGTTTCCTTGCAAGCTCTTTACACGGATGTTTTTTCCAATTTCAAGACTGCTAATGTCGGCGGTGATGAATTCAGGCAAATCTTTCACCATGGCCTGAACTTTAAGTTTTTTGATTTTTACAATCAATTTACCCCCTGCTCTAACGCCCGGTGAGTTTCCGGTAACTTTAACCGGAATGTCCATTTTGATAGGTCTATCTTCAAACACTTGCATAAAATCTGCATGCAAAATGGCTTCAGATACCGGGTGGTATTGAATATCTTGTAGCTTGGCCAACATATGCTGTCCATTGATGTCGAGTCTCACCAAATAAGCATTGGGAGTGTACACAAGATTTTTGAAATCAGCTTCATAAACGGAGAAGTGCTGAACTTCATTACCTCCATAAACCACACAAGGTACCATGCCTTTTTGGCGTACGGTTTTGTTGGCTGATTTTCCCAGATTTTCTCTGGCATCACCTTTGATCGCGATCGTTTTCATGTTATTTAAATAATAATTAAAATGTAATTTTTGATTGGAATGCGCTGTCAATGCTAAACAAGGAGCTGATAGAGCCATATTCACATACGTTGCGAATGGCATTGGCAAACAATTTATCGGCAGATAGCACCCTCAATTTGGGGTGTTCAATTTTTAACGGGATGGTATCACACACAACCAATTCTTCTAACGACGAATTGGCCACTTTTTCGATGGCATTTCCTGATAATATAGGATGCGTGCAAACTGCACGCACGCTGAGTGCACCTTTTTCACGCAACAAATCTGCAGCTTTACAGAGCGTATTTGCGGTATCCACTATATCATCAATCAACACAATGTGTCTGCCCTCTACATCACCTATTACGGTCATAGAAGCCACTTCATTGGCTCTTTTTCTTTCCTTATCGCAAATCACCATATCAAGGTTCAACATTTTGGCAAACTCACGCACTCTTTTAGAACCCCCGATATCTGGCGCTGCTAGCATTAAATTTTCGATGCCCAATGACTTAATATAAGGAACAAAGATTACAGAAGAATCCATGTGATCAACCGGAATGTCAAAAAATCCCTGAATCTGCGCAGCGTGCAAATCCATGGTCATAATACGATCAGCTCCTGAGGCAGTAAGAATATTCGCCACCATTTTAGCGCCAATCGGAACCCTCGGTTTGTCTTTTCTGTCTTGGCGAGCCAATCCGAAATACGGGATGACGGCAGTAACCATGTGTGCAGAGGCCCGTTTGGCCGCATCTATAAACAACATCAATTCCATGAGATTGTCTGACGGGGCATAAGTGCTTTGAACAAAGAAAACATCACACCCGCGGATAGATTCATCTATACTCGGTTGAAATTCACCATCACTGAAACGACTGAGGGTATGTGCACTAAGAGGCTGCTGATAGGCAGATGCGATTCTTTGAGCCAGCGCGTTACTCGCTGATCCTGAAAAAATTTTGACCTTATTAATTAAAGACGGCATAGTGTTTTACTTTCACCCCCAAAATTAGAGATTATCATAAACTAAAGGAGTATTTACTCCTATAATTTTACCGTTTTTTAGACGGTGAAGTTGCCCGAGAAGGATTCGAACCTCCACAAACTGGACCAAAACCAGTTGTCCTGCCATTAGACGATCGGGCAAAAAGGAGTGCAAAAATAATATTTAAAAAATGAAATGCAAATGGATGCCTTAATTGTTGAGTAATTGGGTCATGAAAAACCGGCCCTCATTGCTGAGAAGCCGGCCGTATGCAAAAGCAAAGTATAGAAACAGATTTTCTCTTAATAAATAAAACTGTGTAGCTGACGAATGCTGCTGCTAAAGGTAAAAGACTCATTTACCAGAAAGTAATTCTCTTTGTCGATACAATGGGCATAAGCATTCTTGGCAAATTCAAGTCGGTTAGATTCAAAAGACATCAACTTCATTAGATCGGCCACCTCGCTGGATAAAATGCCGTTGGTTCGGGCATATTGACTCGCAATTAGTAGTTTGTCGCTATCAAAAGATGCCCTTGAAACAGTTTGCCTCAGTGCACTGAAACGAGCGACTGACCCATCTCTGTTGTTAAAATCTCCTCTTCGGTCAATTTCGTATTCGCGATCTTCTCTGTCATCATAATATCGACCATCCCGATAGTGCTCTGTGTACCTGTCATTTCCGCGCCCCTGAAGACCCGGATTTACATAATCCTGACCTCTGAGATTGCGTCCGTTGAACCTCACCGGTTGAACTGACTCAATGACCAATTGCATTCCGGGAGTGATACGTGCCCATACCACTGAAGTTGCAGGGATGTGAATCTTTCCATTAAAAATGATCCTTTTGCTGATAATCTGTGCCCCGCGTGGACCATAATTCCGGATGGTTTCGACCACCTTTAGTCGGTGCTGACCGGGTCTGAGCGCACCTACCTCTAAGTAGTTGTCAACCCAACGATACTGTGCATCATCCAACATCACTGTAAAATCCCCTCGACCGAAAAGTTTCAGGTTCAAGACCGAACCGGATTGCCCGTGATTGGCAGATGAGGTTCCGATAAAAAATAAGACAAAAATTGAAGTAAAGATTGATTTCATAATTTGGTTCCTCCTTTCGTTTGACAAGAAAGCCCAAATCCAATACCTCATCCAGCAAATAAACACAAACGCCTGTATTTCAATTAAATACAGGTGTTATTTGATTCTTGTCTTTCGAATTATGTACACAATTAAATACACATCCGACCAGATCGCAATGCTGAATTATTTCCGCTTACTACTTCGGAAAAGCCTCTACGCATTGACTGAACAAAAGAAAAAGGATCTCTTACCTTAGAATTTATACCTTTCAAAGGTGTCGTTTGATGGTATCAATAAGACCCATCAATTGGATGTAAATTTCAGGATTCCAAAGGTGTTTGTTGAACAGGGTTGGAAAAAACGCTGAAATTGACCCCCTTTCGTCG
>JBIIVF010000150.1:0-5554 GCA_044339595.1 Bacteroidia bacterium | reverse complement strand
GTGGGTGCAAGAAGTGATACCCTTACCTTAGATGGCGTAAGAATTGCCAACTCAGGAGAAACCGCTTTAACCGTATTATCGGATGATTATCCTGTGAATTTACGCACACCCAATTCCTCGTTTTCAAATGCACTCACCGGATTGAATTTGAAGGGGAATGTTAAGTGGCTGCCATTCAATTGTTCGTTTAATAACAATACTAATTTTTACATCTATCTCGATTCCACCGCTTCCGGGAAACGTCCAAATTACGATTTATTTGTAACGGGATGTCTTTTTGATGGCGTATTGTCTCCGGCCATGAGTCATGCGGCCAGTTTCACTTTGGAGGATAAAATTCATCATTATAATGACGACCCGAGCATGGGTTATCTGACCACCAAGTCGAACAATTATTACATCACACACAACGATGGCAATACCTCCCTAACCCGCGGAATTACCAGATTGGTGGATGGATGGAATGTTCATATCAGACCGGTGGTGTCTTCAGAATCAGTAACAGTGAACAAAACCTTTACACTCAATACGTATGGATATACAGAGCTCAACTCACTCCGTATGAATGGAGTTGGCAAAACATTGACACTGGCCGGAGATTTGAATATTGGTAACAGCCTGATTCTGACCGAAGGTCTTATCAAATCGGCCATTGCCAATGCGCTTCGTTTAAAGGAAACCGCAGATGTTTCAGGAGGAAATGACAAGAGTTTCGTAGATGGAATTGTATATGCCAAAGGTATGGGAACAGGCAAGGATACTTTGATGTTTCCGGTGGGTAAAGGTTCTGATTACAGACCGGCCACCATGTTTGTGGGATATTCTGCTCCTTCCGGTGTTACAGAGTACAGCATGGAATTATTCAACAGTGCCCTTCCATTTACCACCAAAAGCGCTTCGTTAAAGAATATTGCGCGAACCAGATACTGGAATCCTCAAGTGTATGGAGCGCCTTCTATTTCCAGTCTAAAGTATAAATTGAGCTATGGAACCACGGCTACCAATGATCAGGTGACCGATCCATCGAGCTTGAGAATGGCAGCAGAATCAGGAGGTAATATGACGGATATCGGAGGCGTAGGTTCATCAGCAGGTTCGGGCACCATTGAAAGCACGGGTGCATCGGTGGTTTTAAGAAGGGTACTCCTCGCCAATGCAGTAGGAGGGACCAATTTGTTGGGCAACAACATCCCGCTCGCCTCTTTTTCTGTGACCAATGTTTGTATTGGCACCAGCATTGATTTAAAAAGCACCTCCCGCGATCCATTCACCAGTCTGACCTATTTCCACTGGGATTTTGGTATCGATACTGCATCCAATGATACCGCTATTGGTTCAGATGTTTCCTATATCTATCCCGTTGCAGGTAATTTCACCATCCGTTTGGCCATTAGAAATGTATTCGGACAAACAGATACCATCACCCGCAATATTGTGGTAGCAGACAAGCCTAATCTGGGCTTTACCTATGTGTCTAATTGTTTCCCAACACCGGTTAATTTCAACGCAACCGCAGGCAGTGCCATTGGCAGCATCAGCGAATACAGATGGGATATGGCCGGAACCGATGTGGTGGCAGAAGATCCATCCTTTGGTTTCAGCACACCCGGAACCTATAATGTTAAATTGAAAGTAACCACCTCGTTTGGATGCAGTGATTCTGTTACGCAGTCTGTGTTGTACGATTCATTGCCACCGGTGCGCATTGCTACACCTGTCGGCATTGTTCACATCTGTGATGGTGATACCCTAACTTTAAATTCTGCCTATACACATATCCGATATGCCTGGAGTACCGGCAGCACCACCAATTCAACCCGCACGGCTGATGCAGGAGAAATAGTATTGCTGGCCCATTCTTCGAATGATTGTTCTGCTTCAGACACCGTTTTTGTGGTGGTTGAACCCCTTCCGGTGGTTTCAGCAGGTAGAGATACGACCATCTATATCGGCTCCAAACTGATGCTTTTTGCCTCAGGAGCCGAAAGCTATAAATGGAATGAAGATGTCTCTATCAATGATACCAGCATCTTTAATCCAACCGTAAATCCAAAGGTTAAAACCACCTATATCGTAACCGGTCGCACCATGTATGGGTGTTTAGAAACAGATACCGTGGTGATTGATGTTAAATATCCCACCACCATCCGGGTCCCCAATATCATTACCCCGAATAACGACGGACATAACGATGTATGGGATCTTACCAGCGTACCGGGCATCGACAACAGCAAAGTAGTGATTCTCGATCGTTGGGGCTCATTGATCTATGAATCAGATAAGGCCGGATATGACCATAAATGGAACGGCACCCGTTTAGACCTCGAATATCCCGAGGGCACCTACTACTATATCATTGATTTGTACGATTTCAAAGAAACCGTTAAAGGGGCTTTGTTGTTGGTTAGATAAGATATAGCGTTAAAAATCAAAAAGCGGTGGTAGCGTGGAGCTGTCACCGCTTTTTTTGTGCCGGTAAATTTTTGTTTTCAAGGCTTTTGGGCATAGGCCGTAGTTATTGCCCGAGACTAATTTTGAAATGCGGTAGTTCGACTTGTAACATCACTTTTGCCTGTAAAGCATTAAATACTCTCATAAGAGTTTCTACAGTAACATTGCTGGCATTATTTTCAATTCTTGAGATTTGAGCTTTTTGTACGCCAATAAGTTTCCCGAGTTCCTCTTGGGTTAATTTTCGCTCCTGTCTTGTTTGTTTAATAGCTTGCCCAATCAAGTCCATTTGTAATTCATATTCAAATCTGTCCCGGTTCGGAGTGCCAATTTTACCGATAAGTTTGTCTTGAACTTCGTCTAATGTATGTGTTTTCATTTCTTGGTTCTATTGGTGATTTCTTTGTCTTCAAAATATCGTATACGAGTTTGCTTTGCCTTTTGGATTTCACTTTCAGGGGTTTTACTGGTTTTCTTAACTATTCCATGTGTTGAAATAACGAGCGTATTTCCTGAATTCGTCTTGTCCCAAAAGGCAAACAGCCTGTAATGCAATCCTTGATATAAAGTTCTGAACTCCCGGATTTCGTCTTTCAGTTTTTTGAATAGTTCAGAATCATGTCTTGTTTGAGCTTTACGAATATTCAAAATGATCTTTTCGTAGTGCTACTGTTCAAGATTACTGAGAAATTCGAAAGCATCGTCCAAAAATACAATGTCAAACAGTTTGTTCATTGATTTGATTCGTCACAGTGCGAAGTTATATCAAAAGTTTCATTATATAGAAACTATTTTCATTCATGATTTTACTATTCTATGAGGCGCAACTCTTATTTACCTGCCATTTGGGTGCGCAGTACACGTTAATATTACCTAAACGTAAGGCAAATATTACCGCACAGAACGCTAAGTTTTTCGCAGAGTTACGCAAAGAAGCAGAGGTATTCCCTTTGCGCCCTTTGCGGTTGTTCTCTGTGCCCTTTGCGGTTAAAAAATTACCGCAGAGAACGCTAAGTTTTTCGCAGAGTTACGGAAAGAAGGAGAGGTATTCCCATTGCGCACTTTGCGATTTTACTCTGTGCCCTTTGCGGTTAAAATTCACCGCAGAGAACGCTAAGTTACGCAGAGTTACGCAAAGAAGCAGAGGTATTCCCTTTGCGCACTTTGCGATTTTACTCTGTGCCCTTTGAGGTTAACTATTTACCGCAGAGAACGCTAAGATTACGCAGAGTTACACAAAGAAGGAGAGGTATTCCCTTTGCGCCCTTTGCGATTTTACTCTGTGCCCTTTGCGGTTGAAATTCACCGCAGAGAACGCTAAGTTACGCAGAGTTACACAAAGAAGGAGAGGTATTCCCTTTGCGCCCTTTGCGGTTGTTCTCTGTGCCCTTTGCGGTTAACCATTTACCGCAGAGAACGCTAAGTTTTTCGTAGAGTTACTCAAACCCAATTCCAAATAGATAACCTCTTTATAATTTGATAAATCTTCGGGTAATTGTATATTTTTCTGTTTGAATATTCACTAAATATACTCCACTTTCCCAATCCTGCATACTCAAAGATATATTGGTATCTTTTAAATATCCCAAATGGTTTTCGTAGACCAGATGTCCCATTAAATTGTATATAGCCATTTTTACCTCTTTTGTTTCGTCCCCTAAATCTAGATGCAACATCTCCTTTCCAGGGTTAGGATATATTTTCACCATTGGTATTTCCGAATTTTCAACGGCTAAGCTCTCAGCAAATGGCGAAAAGCCCGGGTCTATAGTGTCGCATTTTTGAAATTCAAATATTGAAGACGCGATTAATTCAAATTTTTCAAATGTATCAAGGTATTCAATTTCCAAACTTACAGGCATGTGAGGAATTGATCCATTTTCAATACCAATTGAATCCATTTCATAACAAAGAGAAATTGTTTGATGATCGGCCTTCACATGATCAAAATAATAATCATTGGAGTTTCCAAAGAGGTGATATCCTACATAGCTATTACTTAGACTGTCCTCATAAGGATAAAAGCAAAAATTGGTATTGTCTTCCCGATTGTGCGAAGTATAATGAGTAATGTTATTTGCACTGACTAATGGAATTAGTACAAAAGCATGTATGGGTTCTGTAATGTCCATTTTAAACAATACCTTTACTTCAGTTAATGAATCAGGCAAAATTGCATTTCCACTAACAACCAATGTGTCATCGTCTACCAAAATATCTTTAACCAATAACTCGTAGTAAGGATGCTGAAGTACAGCATAATTCATGACATTTAGCCCCCCATCAACATCAATAAAAAAGCTGTTGTTGAAGTGTCCTGAACCGTTTTCAATGTTACCAATAATTACATAACCATTTTTGAATTTCACCAGCTCTCTTGATATTTTTTCTAGGGTTGGCATTTGATCATATTCTGTTGCAGATAGAAAATTTCCGTTATAATCGGTCACCAAAATCAAAGGGCGGTTTAAATTATTTTGGCTTGAATCCCTTCTATTCACTAAAATCAAATATTGTTGAAAGTCCGGTTCGTCGATAACACTAACGCCTCTGTCATACCGATAATCACTGATAACTTCATTAAAGATTAAGTTACCCAAAAGGTCAAATTTTGTAAGCAACACACCTGATCTATCATTCCCAAAAGATGAGGCATAACCGGTATCAATTCCGCAAGTGTCTGTTGATAGATAGCCCCTCGCTGTGCCGGTTACGACAAAGTCGCCAAATTGGTCCTCAATGACTTCAACTGCCTCATCGTGTAAATAATGATCACCAAAGATATAATACCAATTTTGTGACGAAACATTTGGGTTTATATAAGCGATAAAGGCATTAAAGTAGGGAGTATATGTTGGACATGAATCTCGAGAGAGTAATGTGTCAGCTTGATTTTTGTTGGTTTTACCTACAACCACATAACCTCCGCCGGTGGCTTCAATTACGGATTGCCCAAAGAAATGATGATAGTCATCGCCAAGATGGGTTTGCCAAGTAACGTGGAAAAAACGCTGAAATTGACCCCCTTTCGTCGGAGGAAAGTGACCCCCTTCCGTCGGAGGAAATTGACCCCCCAAAATCGCTGCAAATTGACCCCCTTTCA
>JBIIVF010000148.1:0-5619 GCA_044339595.1 Bacteroidia bacterium | reverse complement strand
GGATGGCAACAAGCATGGTTCAATCAACAATGTTCAACAAATCCCCTATTTGGATCGAATTGCCCAGGCTATGCTGCTGCTTATCAAGCACAACAATGTAGTTTAAATCAACTATTTTCTCCTTTATGTCCTGAATATCAACAAGCATATTTTACCCAACAATGCACAACAAATCCTCTTTATAACTCATCTTGTCCAGGATATGCTAAAGCCTTATTTGATAAGACCTGCAATGAAAATCCGCTTTCGAGTACATCATGCCCACTTTATGAATCAGCATATTTAAACCAGCAGTGTACTTCAAATCCCCTTTTTTCTACAGCATGTCCACTTTATCAACAGGCATTTTTCAATCAGCAATGCACAGTAAACCCATTATACAATTCTGGTTGCCCAGGATATGCCGACGCTTTTAGAAAGAAACAAATAGCTGATGCATGTTCTGCAAACCCACAAAGCAACCCACAATGCCCAGGTTATACCACTGCACAGCAAATTACCACAGTAACTACAACAACATCATTACCTGTACCTTCGGTGGGTAATGAAGATGTTGCAAAGTTATTAACTACACCACAAGTAACAAGTGATCCAATTGTTAATCAAGCCCTGAGTTCTAACCAACAATCTCATCAACTAGGAACTGGTATAACAAGTCGTAATGTTTCGCCACAGTCACCCCAACAACAAAGATCACAAATAAGAGAACAACAACGACGCGCGGGTGATCAGCAGAGAAGTCAACAATCCTCCCAAAGAAACGCTCAAAAGGACCCACAAGATGCTGTGATGGCTTCATTATCGACTGTTCCTGGTTTCAGTGCTTATGAACAGGCAAAATTACCTGACATGCCTTTTTACAAAGCAGAAGATATTTATAAGAGGGTAACTATTGTAGATAATGCAAGAGCATTGAGACAATTAAATCAAAGATCAGATAGAATCCATAAGGAGATGGTAGATGAGCAGTACAGAAGATAAGAACGTCGATAAAAAAGTTGATGAACTTCAAGATGCAATGAAGAAGTATGCGAGTAAAGATACTGTTATTAGTATTGGTGGTTACAGTTTCACACCAGCAAAATTGATGATTGCATTCGGTATTGTTTCTTCTGTGGTTGGTGGTATGTACGGTGTATTCGAAGCATACAAAGATTATGAAGGCATGAAGAAAAAGATTGCAAACTATGTTGCACCCGACTTTAGCGAATATGAGGCACGTATTATTAAGCTAGAGGCAGATAACGAAAAGATGTTGGGGTACACGAGAGATGTGAACACCAATCTCAAAGGTGACATTCGTCGAACCGAACAGGTATTAGAAGGCGTTGAACGTGGTTCAAAAGTTGCTCAACGTGAAGTTGAAAAAGACATAAACCAAATCAGAAGACAGATTGATAGTGAAATAAAAGAAATCAGGCTTGGTACTGAGGCAGAAATAAAAGAAATTCGACGCAGTGCTGATTCACAGGTACGTGAAATGCAAAAGCAAGTCGATTCCACTGTTCAGAATGTTAATGAAAGAGTGAATCGCATTGAACGTGAAACTAATAATGAGCTTCGTGCAATTCGTCGTGAAGTTGATGATAAGATTAAGAAGGCTTTGGACAATCCATTGGCAAATTAAATGAAATACAAATCAATATTCATCAGCGATGTTCATCTTGGAACAAAAGATTGCAAAGCAAATCTTTTATTAAATTTTTTAACTCACAATCAATGTGATGAATTATATCTTGTTGGTGACATTATCGATGGATGGAAAGTTAAGAAAAATAAATTAAAATGGAAAGAATCACATACGAGAGTCATAAGAAAAATTCTGGGATTTGCAAAAAGCGGCACCAAAGTAACTTACGTAGCGGGTAATCATGATGAGTTTCTAAGATTGTTGATACCCTATAATACAAACTTCGGTAATATTGAAGTCGTAAATCAGTGTACTCACTTAGGTATAGACGGTAAAAGATATCTTGTTACTCACGGAGACTTCTTTGATGGTGTAGTCAGATTGCATAAATGGATATCATTCTTAGGTGATTCAGCGTATGATGCAATATTATCTTTCAATACAAAATTTAATTGGTTTAGAAGGAAAATGGGATTCGGCTACTGGAGTTTATCAAAGTTTCTTAAAGTGAAGGTGAAAAGAGCAGTAGACTTTATTTTTAAGTTTGAAAATACGCTTTCAGAATATTGTAAGAAAAGAAAATTTGATGGTGTCATATGTGGGCACATTCATTTGGCTGAGATAAAAACCATTAACGGCGTGGTGTATATGAATGATGGTGATTGGGTGGAAAGTTGCACAGCTTTAGTAGAACATTTCGACGGCACTTGGGAAATCATTACTTGGCTGAAGGAGATTGAAAATGTGGATACTGGTGATAATAGCAGTACACATGAACAATCCCTCTGATATTCCAGGTAAGATATGGATAGAATTTTCAAACCAACAGGAATGTCAACAAGCATTAAATTCGATGACAAGCTGGTTAAAATTTTCAAATTTTAAGGTGGTAGGCGAATGCATGAAAAAACGATCTTGATTGTAACAGATAATCTCGAGGATCAAATAAATGGAGTGGTCACAACCTACAAAAATATCGAGGCTTGTGCGCTTTTGGACGGTTATCGTTTTGTATATCTTAATCCCGGGTGGTTCAACTACATTGATTGCCCTGGCTACAACGAAGTCAAGATTGCCTATCCCAGGAAAATCGGCGAAAAGATTGAGGAGATATCTGCAGATCATATCCATATCGCCACCGAGGGTCCTCTTGGTTTGTGTGCTCGACAATATCTTGACAAGCACGGCTATCGCTACAATACCGCTTATCATACTAATTTTCCGGAAGGACTTAGAAAACTTTTTGGAATTCCTGAAACCCTTACTTGGCCTTTAATACGTTGGTTTCACAAGCATTCGGGAAAAGTATTAACTACTACAGATACGATGGTGAATCATCTGCGAGAAAACGGATTTGATGGAGAACTCATCGCTTGGACAAGAGGAGTTGATAGGACAATATTTAATTCTAGTCAGCGCAACAAGTCCGATGATAAAAAGCTACTCGTTTGTGTGAGTAGAGTTAGTAAAGAAAAAAATCTAGAAGACTTCTTTAAGATCGATTATCCGAATTCCCACAAGATCATGGTGGGTGATGGACCTATGCGAGATGTATATGAAAAGAATTATCCGGACGTTGAATTCGTTGGCTTTAAAACGGGTTTAGACTTAGCATATTATTATGCTAATGCTGATGTATTTGTTTTTCCGAGCAAATGGGAAACATTTGGTATCGTCATGATTGAAGCTATGGCATGCGGAACACCTATAGCGGCATATCCATGTAGAGGACCTAAAGACATAGTATCACAAGGACTAACTGGATATATGAACGACGATCTTTCAATCGCAGTGGATGATTGTTTAAATTTAAACCGAGATGTTGTACTTGAAAAGAGTAAAGAATGGAGTTGGGAGAATGCATGGCGTATTTTTAGGAATAACCTTGTAAAGGTAAACTGATGGATCCTATTACATTAATGGGAACAGTGACCGCAGCTTTTAATGGTCTGAAGGCTGCGGTTAAAGTTGGGCAAGAAATTGAAGGTGTGTATAGACAACTTTCGAAGTGGGCTGACGCCGCTGGGCAGTTACAACAACTTATCAATGATAAGAAAACTGATACTGGTGAACAAAAGCTTGGACTATTTGAAAAAATAGGATTCAAACAAAGTGAAACTTCTGAAGCTTTTGATATCATAATAGCGCAACAAAAACTCCGTGAAATGGAAGCGGAGATATATCATATGTTTTACTATGGTGAATTACAACATTTGGGAGCAGAGGGTTATAGTCAATTTCTTCATTTACGAAGAGATATCCGCGAAAAAAGAGAAAGAATGATTCGTGATCAGGCGATACGGAGAAAGAGATTTATTGAAAATACTTTTTGGGGAATAATTCTTATTATTACATTAACAGTTGCAATACGATTTTGTGTATGGTTTTTTGATTTCGGAAGAGAAGCTGGTAAGTGGTAATGTCTATATATTCATCATAAGGATAAAATCATGAAAAAAATATTACTTGGCCTTTTGTTTTTTGGTATACATACATCTTCTTTTTCACAAGTAGCAACACAACTTCATGTTAATTGTTTCACACTAAAACAATTGGCTGAGATACTTGTAGATTTTAAAGAGGAGCCTTTAGCTATAGGAAAAGTTATGCGTGGAAATTCCACCACTATTGATGAAGGTGAAATGATTTTATTTGTAAACAGTAAAACGAAGTCTTGGACAATCACAGAAAAACACAAATCTGGTTTATATTGTGTGCTATCAGGAGGAAGTGATTTCAATCTGATAAACAAAGGTGATCCAATCTAAAAGGAAAGAAAATGTACATATATCGATGCAAAATATTAAAAGTCTTAGATGGTGATACAGTTGAAATTGATTTAGATTTAGGTTTCAATATTGTATTATCAAATCAAAAAGTAAGAATGTCCGGTATCGATACACCAGAGTCGAGAACATCAAATTCAGAAGAAAAAGTTAGAGGACTACTTTCAAAGAAAAAAGTTACCGAAAAACTTCCGGTGGGAAGTTGGCAAAAAATACAAACAATGCGAGCAGATTCAAATGATGATAAGTTTGGAAGAATTTTAGGTGTTTTTATTATGGAAGACGGAACTAGTCTGAATCAATGGATGATTGATAATAATTATGCCGTTTTATACCAAGGCGAAAATAAAGAACTAGTTCAAGAGGGACATCGATACAATAAGCAAAAACTTATTGAACGTGGTGAATTGAAAGAGTAATGGTCCGACCGGAGGGAATCGAACCCCCATTCGCGCTTTAGAAGAACGCTGTCCTATCCGTTGAACGACGGTCGGTTTGGTGCGGATGGCGGGATTCGAACCCGCAACGTTTCTAATGTGAGGGATTTTAAGTCCCTTGCGTTTCACCAATTTCGCCACATCCGCAATAGAAATATAATAACACAGTTGCTTTTTAATGTCAAGATAATTTTGGTGCTGCCTCTTGGAATCGAACCAAGTTCCACGATTCTTCAGACCGTTGCTATGACCACATCAGCTAAAGCAGCAAATTGGTGCCTCGTGACAGAATCGAACTGCCGTCTGCGCCGTGTAAAGACGCGGCCCTACCATTAGACGAACGAGGCTTGGGGTGCCTAATGAGTTTCGATCTCATTCTCACTCTTTCACAGAGAGTGGTGCTCCCATTACACTATAGACACCACTGGAGCGGGTAATCGGATTCGAACCGATTCGATCAGCTTGGAAGGCTGTCATGCTACCGTTAACATCATACCCGCGGCACTACTTTATGCTGCCAAACTCTTCAACCTATCTGCTGCATAAGAAGCAGCAAATGCATTTGGTTTTACAAGTGGCACAACATTACACATACCTTTTATATATCCGATTGCTTCATTGATTACGATATTTGAATTATACTCTTCATTTGGATTAATGTCAAGATGTACTTCAATTTCGTTATCAATCATGGCTGCAAGTTCAAGATACATTTCAGCAACTTTGTAAACCTCATTCATTAGACGCATTCGAGGTTTATTTCTTG
>JBIIVF010000147.1:0-5682 GCA_044339595.1 Bacteroidia bacterium | reverse complement strand
GTTTTCTATTGGATACATCATCTACGCAAAAAATAAATTTTTCATTTATCCATACCTTGGGGTAGGCGCCGGTGGTTATAACATATCCATCGAAAATGTGGGTTCTACCACAATTCCTTTCGCGAACCAAGGCAAAGTTGCTGCGAATGAAACTAAAAATTACGTTTTAGGTCAATCCACTTATGACTTTGGGATTTCAATCAAAGGTAATCCGTCTGCTAAAAAACCTGACCGCTTTGGGGGCTTTATGCTGGGATTGGAGTTAGGTACTTTAATGGCTGTACCTTCAGCAAACTGGGCAGATGAAGATGGCGAAATCGTGAACGGTCCGCCGGCTTTTGGTCAATTCAATCCCTACCTCAGAATCACCATCGGCGGCGGTGGCGGAAAGATGACGTCGAAATAATACCAAAAAAGGACACACGCTTCGCGGCTTTCTTCCTCAAAATGTTTAAAATGCAGGTTCGAAAAATCTGCATATGCGTCCTCATTACAAATTCATATTTCTTTCCTTACTTTTTTTAGTCATTGGGATTGAATCCATAAAAGCACAATATACCGTCATTGGAACCCGTCAAATGGGTGGCACGGCCAATTTCGGGCCTATGTTGGCGGATGATACGGCCGATCGCTATAGCCGCTTTGCCTACATCTACCCTGCCGCATCGCTTGGGAATCTGCAACATGGAGATACCATTCGCAGTATAGAATTTTATAAAGATGGATTTGGCACCCTTCGTGGAAAAGCGCAATTCAGACTATTTATTGGGAATTCAAACCGTGCAGATTTTGGTGCCGGCAGCACCGATTGGAAAAATGAATCCCAAAAAAGCTATATGAAGAAGGTGTATGATGGAAATGCTACCAATGTCATTCGCAATTCTCCCGGCTATCAGCGATTTGATTTCGACAACAATGGGTTTTATGTTTTCGACACCACCGGCGGAAAAATCCACCTTGAACTGCTGACCGAATTCATCTGCGACAGCGCTCAAAGGCAAACCATCACCTGGGCTTATGAAGGGAGTTTCACGGTCAGTGCTTTTGTAAGCAGCAATGAATCTAAATGGAAACGCGGCACAGCTATTCCGGTGGACTATACCAACCTTGAATCCATCAACAAGCCCCATTTAAAAATCAATTATTTCAAATATCGCAACAATGCGGAAGTCAGAAATATTTATTGCCTAGGAACCGCTCCTGTGCTGATGGGCGTAGCTGATACCATCAAAGCCATCGTCCAAAATGTCGGTCTGAACACCCTTTACGGTGCCAAATGCTATCTGCAAGTAAGGGGTTGTAATTACCTGAATGACAGCATCATCATCGACAGTTTAATGCCGCATGAAGAACGCATCATCGGGTTTGGCAGACACATACCGGATACCATGGGTGTAGAGACCATCACGGTGCGCATGCAGGACGATGAAGACACGAGCGACAACCAAAATAGCCTTGACAGAAACGTCAATTATAACGTTTATTCACATATTGATCCCTATGGAGCCATGGCCCCCGGAGGTATCGGATTTGGTGGTTCTACCGGAGATTTTGTGGCGCGGTTTTACAGTGATTCTGCGCGATATATCAACCAAATTCAAGTAAATTTCGGTTTCGGAGGACGCTCTTTTCAATTCGGTATCTGGGAGTCCAATGCCGATGGATCCCTGCCCGGAAAGAATATTTATACCTCCGATACCCTTACTTCAGCCTTTGGCAGCTATATCCTGCCGGTCATCCCCAAAGTAAAAATCGAAAAGAACTTTTTTGTGGGCATTCGTCAAACGTCGAACTTCAATGTTGCCTTTGCTTATCAGATGGAAGAACCCATCAGGCCCAATGTTTTTTACTTCGCAGCTCCTTATGGCGATACCAACTGGGTGAGTTTTAGTCCGGGTTTTGATTACAAATTCAATATACAGCCCCGATTGCAGGTAGACAATGACGTTGCTCTGTGGACCATCGATAATCCCCGAAATCTGGATACTTTCGATTATAAAAATGGTGACACCATCACTCCCCGCGCAACCTTCATCAACTACGGGTTCAATGATCAATCTACCCCGTTTCCGGTGTTTTTTGAGATTCGGGATAACCGAAATGGCTTGAAATATCTTGATTCACAGCTCATCACCTTAAAAAGCAATGATACATTGATGGTCACTTTCAGGAAAGGATTCAGCAAAAACAATCTGGGACAGTTCACTTGCCGCGCTTATGCCAAACTTTCAACCGACAAAGTCAGTGACAACGACGCCGCCCAAAGCGTTTTTAGTATGGTTATTCGGAACGATGTGGCTTGTGACAATATTTTTGAACCCATCCGGGGGGGCACTTATGAGCTCAACCGCGATTCAATCTGGCCCATTTGCAGGGTGATAAATTATGGTTCCAATCGTCAGGCCAATGTTCAGGTGGTTTTCCGTTTTATTAAAGACAGTGCAGTGATTTATGACCGCTCGCGATTTGTTTCGCTGGATGGTGGAAGTAGTCAAATAGTAGTTTTCGATACCTTTCCGGTGAAGCACGAAGGCATCATTCAGGTGCAAGCTTACACCCGCTTGGGTAGAGATTCTTTCCCCGGTAATGACACCACCTATTCATACATCGAAGTGGTGAAAAGCAATGATTGTGGGGTTTCCTCCTATATTCGACCACTCAACGACGGACTTTACGAAAAGAAAGGCACCTTTCGACCCTTTGTGAATGTCAGAAATTACGGCATTAAAGGACAAGATACCGTTCCCGTCATCATGGAAATCGGCTATCCGGGCATGCCTCCCCTTTTCAGAGATTCTGTATCCATCCCTGTTGGGGCCATTTCCATTTCACAGGCCATTTTTCGAAATTTTACCGCTCCTGACACCTTGGCTACCTTGGTGAGTCGCAGTTTTACTTTGCTTAAAAAGGATCAGCATGCCCCCAATGACACCTTGACCAACACATTTAGTTTGATGCGTTCCAAGGATTTGGCCATGATCAGCAGTTCATTGAATGGAGCTCGTTTTATGGCTCCGATAGACTCCCTGCCTTTAAAAGTCATGCTAAAAAACCAGGGATTACAAAAGTTGACCGGAAACACATGGATGTATGCCGAAGTTTATCGCGATCAATTGCTGTTGCTCAGAGATACTGTTTCTGTGAATTTGAACCTAAATTATGAGGATAGCCTTGAAATTACTTCCAAAAAGACCTTTTCAGGCAGCGAAACCGGTGCTTATTGGGTAAAGTGGTTTCATGGGATTACCGGAGACGAAAAGAAGGCCAATGACACGCTTATTTCGTTTTTTTACATTGCCCGTGACATCGACTACCGGATCATCGGTTTAAATATACCTGAAGACGGAGACAGCCTTGAATATAACTTTCAGGCCATTCGACCACAAGTCGTTGTTTCAAATGAGAGTTTTACCGATATCCGGGACAGCATTACCGTGTATGTGCAAATAATCGGAACAACGGGATTTTTATATACCCAAAAAGCCAACGTATATGGATTACAACCCGGACAAAGCAGGGTGGTAAATATGCCGGCAGATTTCGTTTCTAAAACAACCGGAGTGGCTGAAGTGCAAGCCTGGATCAGTGTTTTGGGGGATGCCTTTTCAGAAAATGACAGCGCCATACATCGTATTTTTCTCATCAAATCGAATGATATCCTGGTCAAAGCCATCTCCTTTCCTACTATCGACAGCATTTTGATGAAAGGAAATGTTTATGCACCCAAAGTGGTCATCCGCAACGATGGCCTGCGCAATCAATCCAGTCCATTTTCCATCAGTTGCATCGTGCGGTTGAATGGCAACATGGTTTATATCAACAACAAATCCATCACATTGAATGCGTCTGAAGAGCAGAGTTTTTCTTTTGACAGTTCATTGAGTTTTGGAGGCACCGGCAGAGCAGAAGCGTTGTTTTTTAGTTTGTTGGGCAATGATCAGGAGCGCGGGAATGATACGATGAGGGTCCAGTTTACCGTGATTGGTGGAGTTGGGATACCATCGAATGGCTTATCAGGATTGAATCTATATCCGAATCCTACCACCGGAATATTGAATATTTCCGGCATTCCCAATAAAGTTCACACCGTGAAGGTTTTGGATCTAACCGGAAGAACATTGCATACCATGAGAAATCATGCTGCAGAAAACACCTTATTGAATTTGCAGGATTTAGCACCCGGCATGTATCTACTGAGATTCGAAGGTAAAGAGCAGCACCATACTGAAAGGATTTGGTTGCAGCGATAACTTCATCGGGGAAAGTCTGGCGTTGGTATCATTAATTTTTCTTTTTCGAGGGTCTTTCTTTTCTTCGGATAGAAGTTTATCCCCCTATGAACGAAAAGCACCCGCCTATTTCCATTGTCATGAATAATGGAAAAGTAAAAAAGCAAGAAGTCATATTGATTTCATTTCCTTATCATGCTGCAGCCAAAGAAAGTCTAAAGAAAGCAGTTTCAGCCCATTGGGATGACGAACTTCGGCGATGGATTATCGCCAACACACGGGATACCTTTCATCGGGCGGTGGATGCCCTGCTGCCCTTTGGATATATTGATTTCAGTCAATTGGATGTACAAGAAAAACAAGCCTTTTGTCCTTCGCTGATCACCCTTGATCATGAACGACTTGAGATGCTCGATCAATTCAGGATGTCGCTAAAAAGCCGGCGATATAGTGAAGTGACCATTACGACCTACCTCAATGCCATGACCGTTTTTTTGAAGTATTTTAAAGAAAAGTCAATATCAGAGATAGAGAACCAAGACTTAATTGCGTACAACAACCTTTATATTTTAAAGAATAAATTTTCTTCATCTTATCAGAATCAGGTATTGAGTTCCATCAAGCTTTTTTTCAACACCATCGCCACCAAGCGATTGAATCCGGAGCTGGTTTACCGTCCGAAGAGAGAGAAATTATTGCCCAATGTATTGAGTAAAATTGAGGTAAAGAACATATTGACGGTTCTAAAAAACATCAAGCACAAGACCATGCTTTCGTTGATTTACGGATGTGGATTGCGTTGTGGTGAATTGTTAAGTTTAAAGCCGGAGCATGTAGACAGTAATCGGAAAGTATTGATTATCAAGCAAGCCAAAGGAAAGAAAGACCGCATTGCGCCTTTGAGTGATAAATTGATCGAGATATTAAGGAGTTATTACGTGGTGTATAAGCCGGCATTGTATTTATTTGAGGGGATGAAACCAGGTGAGCCGTATGATGCCAGGAGTTTACAAAAGGTGATCAAATCAGCCACAGAAAAGGCGGGGATTAAGAAACCGGTGACCTTACATTGGTTGCGTCACAGCTATGCCACGCATTTATTGGAGGCAGGGACAGATTTGCGTTATATTCAAGAGATTTTGGGTCATTCGAGCAGCAAGACTACAGAGATCTATACACATGTGAGCACATCGAAGATTCAGTCGATCGTATCCCCCTTTGACACCTTATAAAAGGCATTAATTTGATATGATTAAAAAAGCCATTATATTCGCTTTACCTACTCGGGAAGTTTGATTACACGAACTTTTTACACGTGTATAAACAAGTTAAGCCGCATTGAGAGTCTCTGCATTTTTTGTTTCAGCCGCAGGAGGCGCCTATCCAAATCGCACCGCCTAAACGCGGCGCCGCTTGCGCAAGAGTAATCCCCCACGCCAAAGGCCGCCCAGCG
>JBIIVF010000146.1:0-5724 GCA_044339595.1 Bacteroidia bacterium | reverse complement strand
CACTCATTTAATGCACCTAACAATTCATCAGAATGCTATTAAGTTAAAAAAATGTTTTCAGGGCTTTGCCCTAACATACCGACTGCAAAGAAGATATTCACAGCACCCCCACTTCCTTTTTTTTCTTGACAAAAAAAAGGAAGCAAAAAAAGTCAAGGCTTCATTTCTCTTTTCTATCCGCTAGGGCTATTTCGGCGAATGCCACGATGGGAGCCACTTCTTATATTTATTTGGGTTACCTAAGTTCTGTGGTCAATCGATATTAAGAAAAGCGAAATTAATTGAGTCGGCGTTCGCCCATCGCTTGCTTTTCTTCTCAATGGGATAATCTGTTTTCACGCCTCCATAACCAAGCGGATTACGAAAAGACAAATAAGGCCAATTCCCACCCGCAGGCCAGATTCGGCCCTGATTCAAATTACTACTTTTTGTTGTGTTTTTTTTTAATTATTCGTTATTAAATAAGTGAGAATTTAGGATGTGTAATCAATTTTAAACCACAACTAAGAAAACTATTAATCATTTACTCTTGATTGATTTCATACAGAAATGCACATCTATCATTCCCATGCGGGGAAAACTGCTAAATTCGCGGGCTTTATCTAAATAATTATGAGCAGGGAGTACGATTTTGGACATATTGAACCTAAATGGCAGCAATTCTGGGAAGAAAATGGCATCAACCGCACCGCCGATGATCTGAGCCTGCCGAAATACTATGTTTTGGATATGTTCCCCTACCCTTCCGGTGCCGGACTTCATGTGGGCCACCCGCTCGGATATATCGCCTCAGACATCATCGCACGCTATAAAAAATTACGCGGTTTTAACGTGTTGCATCCCATGGGGTTTGATGCCTTCGGATTGCCCGCCGAACAATACGCCATCGACCATGGCATTCATCCGGCCATCAGCACCCAAAAGAATATAGAAACCTTTAAATCTCAGCTCAAAAACATCGGTTTCTGCTATGACTGGCAACGCGAAATAAGAACCTGCGAACCAAACTACTACCAATGGACTCAATGGATTTTTATTCAGCTCTACAATAGTTTTTACAACCGAAATACGCAAAAAGCGGAACCCATTACCGGGTTGGAAAATATTTTCAGCACAGCGGGAAATCAAAACCATCCCAGTCCTGACGACGAAAACCTTGCATTTAGCGCAACCGATTGGCTCGGATTTTCCAAATCCCAACAACAAGAAATACTTATGAGATACCGACTGGCCTATCTCAGTTATGCAGACGTTTGGTGGTGCGAAAAACTGGGCACGGTGCTGGCCAACGATGAAGTGGTAAACGGGGTCAGCGAAAGAGGCGGATTTCCGGTGGAAAAGAAAAAAATGCGACAATGGTTCTTGCGCATCACCGAATATGCCGATCGACTTATTTCCGGTCTCGAAACGGTTGCTTTTACCGAACCCATGAAAGAAATGCAGCGCAACTGGATTGGCAGAAGCCAGGGTTGCGAAATCGCATTTAAGGTGAAAGACCACGAAAATCAAATCAAGGTTTATACCACCCGGCCGGATACCATTTTTGGGGTAGACTTCATTGTTTTAGCCCCTGAACACGCCCTGATATCAGCCATCACAACCCCGGAAAACACACATGCTGTAGAGACGTATTTAACTTATGTAAAAAGTCGCAGCGAGCTCGAAAGACAAAGCGAAATTCAAAAAATAACCGGATGTTTTACCGGAGCCTATGCCCTTCATCCTTTCACGGGAAAAGAATTGCCCATCTGGACTGCCGAATATGTGCTCAACGGATACGGTACCGGTGCCATCATGGCCGTTCCATGCGGAGATGAGCGCGATTTTGCATTTGCAAGGCATTTCGATATCGAAATCACCAACATATTGGGTGAACATTTTGATGGCAAAGCGGCCAATTCATCCAAAGATGTACTGATTCAAAATTCAGATTTCATTTCCGGACAACCCGCAGATACTGCGAAAGAAATGGTCATCGAAAAAATAGAAAGCCTGCACCTCGGTAAAAGGAAAGTGAATTATCGCCTGAGAGATGCCGGTTTCAGCAGACAACGTTACTGGGGAGAACCTTTCCCGGTGGTGTTCGAAAAAGATGGCCAAATTCGATTGTTGGATGAAAAAGAATTGCCCCTCGAATTACCGGATATGGATCAATTTGGAGCAGGTCCGGATGGACAAGGCCCATTGGCCAATCTTCCGGAATGGACGCACCTGCCCGATGGCGCTTTGCGCGAAACCAATACCATGCCGGGTTATGCAGGTTCGTCATGGTATTTTTTAAGATACATGGATCCGCAGAACAAGCAGACCTTTTGCGATCGGAAATTTTCAGATTATTGGCAACAGGTAGATTTATATGTGGGTGGTTCAGAACATGCCGTAGGTCATTTACTTTACAGCCGACTTTGGACAAAAATTCTTTTCGACTTAGGACATGTCGGATTCGAAGAGCCCTTTGCCCGTCTTTTGAATCAAGGTAAAATTTCAGGAGACAGTCGCCTGGCTTACCGCATACACGGCACCAACACCTTTGTTTCCTATAATTTAAAAGACCGGCACCCAACCGACGAAATTCACGTAGATGTGAATATGGTGAACGGCCTAGTGCTGGATGTGGAAGCTTTCAAAAAATGGCGCCCGGAACTTGCCGGGGCAGAATTTTTACTCGAAAACGGCGAATATATCTGCGGAACCCGCCTCGAAAAGATGGGCAAACGCTTCTTCAACGTAGTGAATCCCGACGATGTGGTGAAACAATACGGGGCCGATTCATTGCGCATGTATGAAATGTTTTTAGGGCCACTGGAAGACAATAAACCCTGGAACATTCAAGGCATCGATGGGGTACACCGATTTCTCAAAAAATTGTGGAAACTCTATTTCGATGCAGATGGAAATAACAAACTCACAGATACCCCGCCAACAGCCGAAAATTTAAAATCATTGCATCAGACCATTCGCAAAATCACCGATGATCTCGATAAATTTACCTTCAACACCTGCATCAGCGCCTTCATGATCTGTGTAAACGATTTAGGATCGCAAAATTGTCAAAGCCGCGAAATATTAAATCCCCTTTTGGTGTTGATCGCACCCTTTGCCCCGCATATCGCTGAAGAGTTATGGCATCGGAGCGGAAATGAACGGTCTGTATTTCAGGCAGCCTGGCCGGCATTCAATGAAAAATATATCATAGATGACGAAAAAGACTATCCTATTTCCATCAATGGAAAAACCCGGGTTCAAATGAAATTTTCATTAGATACCTCCAATGAAGAGATAGAAAAAGCCGTTTTGGCCCATGAACAAGTCATCAAGTGGTTAGAAGGCAAAACGCCTAAAAAAGTGATTATCGTAAAAGGCAAAATCGTGAATGTGGTGGTGTAAAAAAACCTCATGTTTCGTAGGAAAATTCCACCCTTATCACCCTCTAACCTCATTAAGATTTAAGCACTTGTTCTTAGTTGAGCTCATGGTTTAGCAAACGTCAAACATAGCTTTTAAGGCAAACGGCCGGGGCATCCGCTTTAGTTCTCATGCGCAAGGCCTTTGCCTGCAGCACGTCAAAAGGGGCTTACTGCCGCGCGCCCTTTTTCCTCGGCAGGCAATAGGCCTTCCTCATTCCGGGCTGCCGCTTCTGCCATGTGCGCCAGGAGCATAGTGGTAAATCATAAGAGAATTGGGCGCTGGCCGTTTGGAGATTGGGGTGGGTATTAACATGGGGTTCACCAATTGAGCACCTTTGTCCATCTGAAGTAAATAGTAATTCTCATTAGTTATGATTATGGTATTTGGCGTGTGACAACTCTTTTACATTTTTTACAAATCTGTTTTTCATTTTCTAAAACCCAAAAGGTTGTTAATCCGAAAGGGTTAATAAAATTAAGGCCATAATTCGGACAAACATTCTTTAAGTACATCATATATAATACGCCCTTATCAAAACGTATGATGTATTTGCTTTTTTGTAAACAGATTTCATGTTGTCCTAATGCGTTTATTAACGACACGCTAGTGCTGTAATGCCTATACTTAATTCTTATATGGATAGAGTCTTCATTCTTTGATTTTAACACGTAGTAGGCGCCTTTTAGTTCCAAATCGTCCGAGGCTATCTTTACTTTACTTTGGATAATCATACCCTGATCAACAAGCAACTTCTTGTCTAGATAAATTGATATGTTTAAGGTGTCAAAATTTTGGGCATGAGCTAGACTCGACAAACACAAAATAACAAAAGTACACACACTATCCTTTACTCCTTTTGGCATATTTCCTATATATTTTACTTTCGCTCTTGCCCGTTCCATTGCCAATCGAGCGGAGTGATTCTACGCCTGCATTAAATAACGGCTTTGAGTTCCGATCAAAGAAATAGGCTTTATCGCTCCGATTTTGAACTACATTTCTTGTTAGAATAACATCACCATTAGTCTCAATTGTCTCTTCAAATTTTGCTTTCCCCTCTTTGCCAACAATAACATTCAAATCATAATTTTTGAATGCTTCAGTATCAAAACTTTGACTTGGCTCACTGGCCGAAGGGCCATATACAGTCTCTTTATTTTGTAAAATATTAAAATATTTAACTATTTCAGTTAAATGAGAATGTATGGACACTTTTCCTTCTTCAAAGCCTTCCGGAGGGTCAGGACCATAGATTGTGACATCCTCCCCCTGTGCACGTTGCGCTTTCTCGGCTGTTAATACATCCTCTCCATGTAGATAAGGAGATTGACATCCAGTTGCGTCAAAATATACAGCCACCTCATGGAGCCCCCCTCTTTCGTCTTCTCCATAAGGTTTGCCCTGTTCATCAAAAACATTTACTATGGCTACAAGAACTTCAATAGTAGGAAGTTTGTTAAAACTGCCGTTTGGTAATTCTGCTTTATACTCTTTACCTCTTCGCGAAGTTCTTTTAATACTTTTTTCAATTTTATAGCTTGTGACAATTGCATTTACACCATTTGTTATACCATCAGTTCCTATCCACTTTCCACTATTATTATAATAGTCAGTATTACCTTCTGGATCAATAAATACTATGGGATTATTACTAAATGCAGCAAAAGGGCTTAAATGAGGCCTTTCCACCGGATCCACATTCCACCTTCTCCCCACCCTCGCATCATACTCCCAGAACTCGGCTGAATAGGTTTTGCCCTTCCCATAAATCTCATCATCTTTTTCTTGCCCTCCAAACCCAAAACGATGCCAACCACTAGTGTCACCTACAAAAGAGCGGCCTTCCATTACACTACCAAAGGAAGTGTAAAATGGGTCGAAATTTTGGTTGGTTTTCATATGAACGAAGATAGAGGAATTGATGAAATTTTCTAAAATAAATGAAAAAATCGCTGTGGTCTCAATGTCGATTAACCTTCTGCATCCCGAGCTGCCGATTCTGCCCTTTGCTCCAGAAGTATAGGTGTAAATCATAAGACTACCTGGCGCTGGCCGTTTGGGGAGTGGTTAAGTTAAAGTTTTGGAAAGATACACTCATCGGGTTCTGTTCATAAAATATATCTTGTCCAGTTTAATTTTTTTCAATAGATGCCTAATCTCACAACTGTCGTTTTATAAATGGATGAGTCTAGTCTTTGAAATAAATTCGTTTGACTTGAATTAGCCCTTTTTGATCCTTGTAATGCACTAGCTTAAATGCACCAAATTTGCATGTACACGGCATATACCTTTTTCTATCAATTCCAAGTCTTCTTT